>JABMOJ010000170.1 GCA_013204195.1 SAR86 cluster bacterium | reverse complement strand
GTTGTAGTGTCTCGGTTGCAGGGTCTTGTTTCTAGGGTTTCTAGGGTCTTGGTTTTAGTGCCGAGGTTGGTTGGCGAAGTCAAAAAGCGGGAAAGACTAATGCGGCAGAAGATTCTGTGAGTATGGTGAGGTGCCACAGGTGACAAAAACCCCTAAGGAAAATGCTATGTCTATCTATAAAAAAATTATGATTGCGCTTGATTTTCAAGGTGATAATGCAGAAGTCATTGCTAAAGGTACTAGCATTGCCAAAGTGAATAAGGCAGCAATTATTTTGGTCCATGTGAATGAACCGCTGGTGATGGCCTATGCGGCGGATGGCATGAGTTGGAGTGATCAGGTGGTGATGCTTGAAACCAGCATTCGCCAGGAAGCACAGAAAAAAATGGCTGAGACCGGGGCTCGATTGTCATTGCCGCCAGAAAGCTGCATCACACGAGAAGGCCGGCCAGCGACGGAGATTCATGAGCTCGCTAAAGAGAAGAACATTGATCTGATCGTGATGGGCACTCATGGCCAGTCAGGCTTAAAGCTTCTACTCGGCTCCACTGCCAATAGCGTACTCCATGGCGCTACTTGCGATGTATTGGCTGTTCGCGTTGGCGAGTAATACCTCGCAGGCTCACAAACAATAGGTTTGCGAGTCAGTTCAACCGCCAACCCATCAAGCAAAGAGCGGGGCGATCAAGAGGTTGGTTCGCTGCCGCTCGGTGCTCTTGAGTTTGATCGCGATAGGCTTCAGGGCATGGGTACTATGGCCTATTCATTGGCTGAGTCAGTTTGGCGATGGCCTTGCCAGCTCTGCGGGTCTTACCTGTCCATCGTCTTTAAAATCCCCTAGTCCAAGCCATTGTTCCGTCAGGCGGCAACGGGGTTGGTCTGTCCGTAGCCTTGAATATTTCAAAACGAACGACGTTAAGGAACGTCTCTGGTGCGCTGCAGTACGCGAATGCGCTGGTGCTCGAAACGAGCGCAATGGATGTCTGTACTAACGTCTAGCATGTGATTAGCATGTGATTAGCATGATGACGGTGCGCGCCATACGGTAAGTCAGTGATGAGGACAGCATAGCTCCAGCCAAGGGTGAGGTGATACCACCTCAGGCGGTCGGCTTGTTTTCGACAACCGTGCGTAGCGGCGGTCCGCGGTTTATAATGCCCGGATGTTTTGGGTGTCGCTGTCGATGAAGGCGCTTCACCACTGAATTGTGCGGTTGATCGCCAAGACCGTGCGAGATAGTTGAATTCAAAGGAAAGTGAGATGTCCGGTAAAAACGTATTCTATGCCCAGTCAGGTGGCGTCACTGCGGTGATCAATGCCAGTGCTTGTGGCGTGATTGAGGCGGTTCAACAAAATCGCCAATTCGGTAAAGTGCTGGCTGGTAAAAATGGCATTATCGGAGCCCTGCGCGAGGAGTTGATTGACACCTCGAAAGAGTCAAAGAAGTCTATCGCGGGTCTGCGACACACCCCTTCGGGCGCCTTTGGATCGTGCCGATATAAATTAAAATCTGCAGTCGAAGCCCGTGCTGAATATGATCGATTAATAGCTGTTTTTAAAGCTCACAACATTGGTTATTTTTTCTACAACGGTGGTGGTGATTCGCAAGATACCGCAAACAAGGTAGCGCAATTCAGTCAGTCCGTGGGATATCCGATCACCTGCATTGGGATCCCGAAGACCGTCGACAACGATTTACCGTTTACGGATTGCTCGCCCGGATTTGGATCCGTTGCTAAGTATGTGGCGGTGTCGACCCGAGAAGCGGGTTTGGATGTCGCGTCGATGGCGGCAAGCTCGACAAAAATATTTGTTTTGGAAGTCATGGGGCGGCATGCTGGCTGGATCGCCGCCGCCGCTGGGCTCGCCAAAGACGACCCGCTGGCGCCACCCCATATCATATTGTTTCCTGAAATCGCGTTTGATAAGCAGGCATTCCTCAAGCGCGTGGCGCAGACTGTTAAAAAAGTCGGTTACTGCGTTATCGTCGCGTCCGAAGGTGCTCAATACGCCGATGGCAGCTTCGTTGCGGATGCTGGCCTGAAGGATGCTTTCGGACATACCCAGTTGGGCGGCGTGGCGCCGTCTCTGGTGGATATGATCAAGCTGGAACATGGGTTTAAGTGCCACTGGTCCGTGGCAGATTACCTCCAGCGTGCCGCAAGACATATTGCCTCAGCCACCGATGTGGAGCAGGCCTATGCCGTTGGCCAGGCTGCCGTAGAATTTGCTGCTGCGGGCAAGAATGCAGTTATGCCAACGATTGTTCGAGCCAAGACAAAAAAATACGCGTGGTCAATTGGCGAGGTAGCTTTATCGAAAGTGGCTAATGTTGAAAAGAAAATGCCGCGAGGCTTTATCACCAGAGACGGCTTTGGAATCACGCCTCGTGCCGTGGACTACCTGGCACCATTAATCAGGGGTGAGGATTATCCGCCCTATGTTAATGGGCTGCCGGCATACGTTCGTTTGAAAAATCAGTTGGTCCCCAAAAAGTTGCCGCGATTTATTGTTGATTGACGCGAGCCTGATTGAGCATAACAAGGAGGTTGGCATGCTCGGCATCTATCTGATCAATGGTTTGCTCATTACGTTGGCGGTCATCGTTCATTACGAAATTCTTAGGTTGTTGTCGGTGTTTATTCCGCGGCTGAGTATCGCCCACCGACTGCGCATTGTCGTGGGTATCTATGGCGCGATCTGCGCCCACGTCGCGGAGATTTGGCTGTTTGGGTGGGGTTACTACTATATATTGAAAAGCCAAAAGTTTGGCTCCTTGCAGGGCAACTTTGACGGATCGCTACTCGACTGTGTTTACTTTTCTTTCACCAACTACACGTCCTTAGGCTATGGTGACATAGAACCGTTAGGTGATGTGCGCTTCACCGCGGGCCTTGAGTCACTGACCGGTCTTGTGTTGATCGGCTGGACCGCATCTTTTCTCTATGTCGAGATGTCTCGATTCTGGCATGAGTCATAGGGCGGCGAAAGCTAGGCCTGAACCTTGTCCAATAGGGTTCTAAGTTCCTGGATATGTAAACTCATATACTCTTTAAATATGCAGGCGGAGTGGGGGAGCACGACAACATCGGGATGGTCCCATAATGGCGAGTCGGTGGGCAACGGTTCAATTTCCGTGACATCAACACCAGCCCCTCGGATGCCGGTATGCGTTAATGCCCAGAGTAAGTTTGATGTGGGTAATGTCGTGCCGCGGCCAAAATTATAGAGATAGGCACCCGTTTTAATCGATTTGAGGCGTTCACGGTTCATGAACCCTTGGGTTTGCTCGCCGCCGGGCAAAAGCAGAACAACGTGGTCAGCCTCGGCGAGACAATCATTCAGTGATTCGGCGGAGATATATTCAGCGCCGGAATCCGGATCAACTCCGCTAGAACATGATCGCTGGTGGGCGTAAACGCGAGTGCCCAGTTGCGTCAGGTAGCGAGCGCAGAATTTGCCGATGCTACCGAAGCCAATGATGACCACAGTTTGGCTACTGAGTAGCGGTGAGTTTTGCTGTCGGTTTCGATCCCACTGGTGCTGCTGCTGCAGGGCGAGCATGGCGCTGATACGGCGATTGAAGTGCAGCATCAGTCCCAGCATGGTTTCAGCGATCATGCTGCCGTGAAAAGTGCCCTGCGAAATAATCACCTTGCCGGCAGGGTCTTGCTGAATCCAGTCATGACCCGCGGCCGGAGTGAAAATGTGCTTCAGAGCCGGCGCCTTGGCGTACCAGTGGGCATCGAACCGCCAGGTATCGAGTAGTTCTATCTCGGGTAATGCTTGCAGTAGCTCGGCTTCGCTGGTCAGTTTAATAATTTCCCAGTCAGGCAGTTGCTGTTGTAATAGTCGATAGTGATCTGCTGAAAAATGAAATGCGACTTCATCGGCAACCAAATAGACGTGGAGTCGATGGGGTGTTGTTCTGTGGATTGTTGTCGTCATAGAGGCTGCCGATAAGAATGACAATGAGGCCGCCATTATAGAGATCATTGCGTGCGTGGGCTAAATTTAGGTATAAAAAAAGCGGGCCTAGGCCCGCTTTTTTTATACCTAACAGCGCGTCTTACAACAGCGGCGCTATGACCAGGCTGACAATCGCCATAACGTTGATCAGGATGTTCATGGCTGGGCCAGAGGTATCCTTGAACGGGTCACCAACGGTGTCGCCAACGACGACAGCCGCATGAACGTCTGAGCCTTTGCCGCCCAAGTTACCCTTCTCAACATATTTCTTCGCGTTGTCCCAAGCGCCGCCGGCATTCGCCATCATCAGAGCCAGCAGAACACAGCCTAGCAACGCACCCGCTAACATGCCGCCGAGGCTCTCTCCGCCTAAGCCAAAACCAACGACTGCAGGCATAGATATCGCAATAACACCTGGCAGAATCATCTTCTTTAATGCCGCCTTGGTGGCAATATCGATACACTTAGTGTGGTCCGGATCAGCGGTGCCTTCCATCAGGCCTTTGATCTCACGAAATTGACGACGTATTTCTTCAATCATTTCCATCGCAGCATCGCCCACAGCGGTCATGGTGATGGAGGCAATCAAAAATGGCAGCGCACCGCCGATAAACATACCCACCAGCACTTTGGGGTCAGAAAGTTCAAGGCTGAAGGTGGCGTTGTGAAGATGCATGGTTTCGACAAACGCGGCAATGATCGCCAGGGCTGACAGCGCAGCAGCGCCAATAGCAAAACCTTTGCCGATCGCTGCTGTGGTATTACCGACTTCATCGAGACCATCGGTAATCGCGCGGACTTCTGCGCCAAGGCCGCCCATTTCTGCAATACCACCGGCGTTGTCAGCAACCGGTCCGTAGGCGTCGAGTGCCATGGTCATACCCACAGTGGCCAACATGCCTACCGCTGCGATACCAACACCATAAAGGCCTGCCAGATCCGTCGAAACGTAAATGATGGCACTGATGGCGAGGATAGGAATGACAACTGATTGCATGCCGACCGCAAGGCCCGTGATCATTACTGTGGCGGTGCCTGTCTTACCCGATTCGGCAATGCGAATAACCGGTGCCTTGGAAGTATAGTAC
>JABMOJ010000169.1 GCA_013204195.1 SAR86 cluster bacterium | reverse complement strand
TCCGCGCCGGCTCGATCAGTGACGCTCAAGGTACTCTTCCAGCTTCGTCCCTGCCCAGAGGCGGCATTATCATCCACTGGCATCAACGTCGTATACCGCAAGCCGTGATCTTCAAACTTTCGAGCCCACTGCGGCATTCGGTCGAGAATCAATGCATACAATTGGTCAGACCGACACAGTGATGTCGCACCACCCTGCTGGGCAGCCGCATGGCAATGGAAAAACAGCTTGGCTGGTGACACCGGCGTTTGGGCCATTTCGTGATGTAAAAATATCTCAACCTCAGGGGGCGCCTCATTGGCGGTAAAGACTCTGTCGGTCAAATTGACTCGTACCGCATTGGAAAGCGACTCCTGATAGGTGAAATCTGGATAACCAAATGCGGCACTGAAGCGATCGAAGGCTGCGGCGTTCTCGATTGGAAAACCACGAAACAACACCGCGCCTGACGCTAGCAGGACCCGCTCCAGCAATGCCTGATTGGCTTGCAGCCAGGCTGTGATGGCTGCGAGCGACGTCAGTGACTGCTGATTATCAAAGACCGCCGGGAAGGGCCGACCATCAAACTCAAACTGCTCGGGAATCTGGATCAGATGGGGTTGAGAGAGAATATCAGACATCAGCTATCAACACCTTGCGGCCCTCAACAATCGAACGCTGTGCCGCCACGCCCATCGACACCGACAACAGGCCGTCTGCCACTGTCACTGCCGCCGGACTTCCCGTCTCAATCGCCTCGATGAAATTGAGATGCTCCAGGTAGCTGGCGCCGTGATGAAATCCCACTTCAGCCACGCGAGGATCAATTTCGATATCGAATGACTCGTATTTTTGGTACTCCCGCCCGCCACGAATCAGGCGACCTTCAGGAATAAGCGCTTCAAGCTTACCCAGATCACCCGTGGCCACCAGTTCCTGCTCGTTACGGCTGGACTCGGCGAACATGCAGAGATCAAGGCAGGCCCGGGCCCCGTTAGCATAATCGATGATAACAAAGGCATTATCGAGGATATCAGGGGTAGCACCGTCATAGCGCTCCTGGAGGTGATTAACGTCTTGGCCGCCGGAGGCAAAGACACTGACGGGTTGCGACTTTATCGCCAAGTTCATTAAGTCGAAAAAATGGCAGCACTTTTCTACCAGAGTGCCGCCACTGTTTTTATTAAATCGATTCCAATCGCCGACTTTTTTCAAAAAAGGGTAGCGATGTTCACGAATAAATAGCATCTTTAAATCACCTACCGCACCCTGCTCAAGCTCTGCCAAAAAGCGAGCCACCGGCGCCATATAACGGTATTCCAGACCCACCCAGACCAAACCTTTATGCTGGCTCGCCCCCGCGACGACAGCCTGGCAATCGGCCATCGTGGTACACATCGGCTTTTCCAACAGGACATGTTTGTCCGTCTTGAAAACCTCACGCATGACATCGATATGGGTGAAATTCGGTGAGGCGATTACCACCGCATCAATATCGTCACGGGCCAGCAACTGCCGATAATCCTCGTACACCGTTGGTGTAAATTTGGGTTGGCAGGCCGTCAATGCCCACGCTCTGGATTTGGCGTTAGGATCTGCCACGGCCACAACCTCTGCGGCATCGATCTGCACCAGATTACGGATATGCTCACAGCCCATCATGCCAGTGCCGATAATACCGTATCTGACGGTCATGAAAGCGGCCCTCGAGAGACTGGCATCGCAGGATTATTCGGCAGATGGGCGAAACGATCTGGGTCTCTTTGGGCAGCGTAAGCCGCAACGATGGGCGCCAGATCTGTGGGCGATGCGCCATGGAGAATGACTCCATCGCAGCCAAGGTCCAACTGGTGATTGATAGCCGCGACACACTGCTCAGGCGTGCCCATCGCCGCTGCGGCCAGCCAAAACTCCGGAATCAAACTGGCCACGTGTTCCAGCTCCGCGGTGGTTGCACGCTGATCGATGGCACCTTGAAATGTTGATACCAGTGGATCGGCCCTGAATTTTTTCAAAACCAATGGATCCCAATCATTGGTCTTGATCATCAAATCGCCATAAGCTTGGAGGTAAGTCGCCATTCTGCCAACAGTTTTTTTGAGTCGCACAGCCTCGGGCAGATGATCACCGATGGTGGCCAGGCATGACCAGACCCTAACATCCGCCGGATCTTTGCCAGCACCCGCGGCAGCTTGTTTGACTGTATCAACGCAACGCCGGGTGGTCGCGTCGGTAAAAAAGGTATGCAGCACTACGGCATCAAAGGCTCGACCGCCGAGCGCTAATGAATTGGGTCCGAAAGCAGTGAAAGTTAATGGAATATACTCATCGAAATCCGGGTCCAGACGCAGCACGGGCCATTTGCCAGCGGGGCCATCATGACCCACCACCGTCTCACCACGCCACAGGCGACGCATCAGGTTCGCAAAGTCCTCAATCTGGTCGGTCTTGATCCGCGCGAGACCATAGGCGTCAAAAGCCGCATTGATGCCACGCCCCAGGCCCAAACTGAAACGCCCGCCAGTCAAAAAATGCATGGTGCTGGCATAAGCTGCCGTCACCATAGGATGACGGGTATTATGGTTGGTCGCCGCAGTGGCAATACCGATCGTCTTGGACACGGCACCCACAGCACCAGACAAGGTGGCGGCCTCTTTGATATTAAAGCGCTCGGAGATAAAACAGTTGCCGAGACCCATGGCTTCAGCATCATGGACCTCAGCAATCAGGTCACGGGGCGAGCGCGGGGCGCCGGCCAACGTATAGAATCCCAGTTCATTCATTCCGTTAATTTCAGGCATCTCAGTTCTCGCTATCTAAAGCTTCTGCATAAGCCAGCAGGGTACCCAATGTCACAGGCACAAAAAAAGGGATCTAACTCCCTTTTTCCCCGAACGATCCTTTTTGGTCGTCGCCTCTTACATTATTTGAGCCCGCTACATTTGCGCCCGCTACATTTGCGCCCGCTAAATTTTGCGCCCGCTACGGCAATTTATTGCACATTGGCCACTGACCATTCGCGAATATCTTCTCGGTGCTTTTCAGCAAACTCATACAACGACAAATCGTTACATACGACTTGCTTTTGAGCTCGACGACCGATGCCGAGCTCCTCGGCCTTAGCCTTGATCGCATCCCGGGATTCTAGTGCCGCTATACATAATTGAGAATAAGGATTTTCATCTTTAGTGACAAACCTGGCGCCATCATCCAATTGAATTTCCTTTGAATACGCATTGATAGACAACGACATTGCGACAAACAAACACATAAGATGCTTCATTATTCTCTCTCCATTTGGTCATTATTGTTTCAGCCACAAGATAAAAACGATTTGTTCACGCGGCTCAACATGGGAAGAACTCTAATATGCTAAAAATCTAAATGCTATCTTAATATAACTTACACAATATTAATTTTTTTGGTGGTTTGTGCTGTCTATCGCACCTTTTTCTGTCCTATTGATTGAGGCGCGTGGAGTGTCCGTTATCTTCTCGCGGCGCGCTTACCAGCCATGGATATTAAGACAGGGTTAAGGCAGCGTTAAGATAGTTAATTTTCGGTTATTTCGATCGCCGGCCTCTTTTCAGCTCTCAAATAGACCACTAAGCTGCTGTCCACATTGAATGAAACGGTCACCAACGCATGCAGAACTCCCTGAAAACTGTCGCGCTAATAGTCTCTCTGGGTTGTTTGGCGGCGCTCCACAATGCGCCGCCAAACGTAACGCTGAACGGATTAGCGGCAGCGAATGATACCAAAAAACTTGCCGATGCCAGCGAGGCTCGAATGATTCGAGCTGACTTGCCCATCATCAAAGATCACTATGGTAATCC
>JABMOJ010000168.1 GCA_013204195.1 SAR86 cluster bacterium | reverse complement strand
GTACCGCACTGAGTGCAATGATCGACATCAACCCTTGAATGAATCGACGCCGAGCCGGTTGTCGAATTGCTTGCATCTGCATTCCTTTCTCCTAAAAAACCTAAATTGTTAGTATAAAATCAATCACGCGATCGATTTCTGCTTCAGTCAAAATGCTGTGTCTACCATAGGGCGGCATGACGGTATTCGGGTTGCGCACGGCAGCATCCCAGACCTGCGCGCGTAACACGGACCTATCGGGAAATCTCAATTTCATTTGTATCAGTGGCGGACCCACATTACCGGGTAACTCGCCCTCCGGTATCATATGGCAAGACAGACAATTACCCGCATTGCGGTCAAAGGCAATCGCTTTGCCCGCCGCGATTTGCTCGTCAGATACTTCTGCCATCGCCCATCCGGAGATGCAGGCAGTCAACAACACAGAAGAGAGTTTTTTGATATTATTCATTCATTCGGCTCCACCAAATACTGAACGGCTTGACGAACCTCTTCGTCTGATAACTGCGTAAACCCGCCTTTCGCAGGCATCACGCCGCTGTTCCCGGTATAGCCCTTTAGCGCATGCTCAGTCACTACCGCAATGCCAGCCTCGAGGCGTGTATTCCATTCCTTGGCGTCACCCTTTTTAGGTGCGCCGGCCACGCCAGCCTTGTGGCAGATAATGCAGTACTGATTATAAACTTTTTCTCCCGCATGAGGCTTGGCGGGCTCGGCAGCCAAGGCGACCTCCGCAGGTGTCGGCTCTGGACGCCTGACGATGGAAACGATCTTGATGTCCGCCGCGTTTTTACAGTTTTCCATACAACGTGTATTGTGCACATCAGGCCTAGGATCCGGGACAAAATGTTCGCGATTGGCGAGCTGAATGTCGGTAAAGTTGTCCTGGGTCATCACATAATCATCGCCGACCACGTCATTAAGATACAACACGTAAGCCACCAAGGCATAGACCTCATCGGTCTCCAGTGATTCGGGTTGCATAAACGGCATTGCGCGCCGGATATAGTCCCAAAGGGTGCTCGCGTGGGCCCAATAACTACCGACGGTTTTGAGCGGTCGCTGTGCATTCATGGTGCCCATGCCACCGGCAAGCACTGGGAACTGACCAACACCCTCGCCAAAGGAACCGTGGCACTCGGCGCACTTGGCTTCATAGATCACTTCGCCATCTTCAACTGAACCGCTGCCTGGGGGTAAACCCTGGCCATCGGCTCGAATATCAATATCCCAACCCGCTATCTCTGTTGCTGTCGCGGGCTTGCCATAGCCGTAATAGCCAGCGCTACCATCAGCCAGAATACTGTTGCTGATGAATATCAGCGCAACAACTGCAAAAAATTTACGAAAGTTGCACATTCGCCACCTCCCCCGTCGGAAATACTTTCCACGTGTGGATCGCATTTTTATGATAAATCGAATTCGTACCACGAACATCTCGTAACTGTTGGTAGGTGGGTTGGACATAGCCCGTTTCGTCTACCGCGCGGCTTTGCAGCAACATCGGCGAACCATCCCAGTCGAGCTCGATGCCGAATCGCGTTAAGGCACTCGGCAGCACGATACTGGTAATTTTGGCTTCGCGGAAAGTCACACCCCCATCATAGGAGACGTCCACTTGCTTGATACGTCCGCGTCCCGACCATGCCAGGCCCTCGACCCAATATTTACCCTTGCCATGTTGCAAAGGCTTTTCTGGCGAAGGTGAAGTGATCACCGAGTTGCACTCCTGCACAAAGGTAAACTCACGGGCATTGCCATCCGGCATCAAATCCGTGTATTTCGACGTTTCCTCACGCTGGTACCAAGGCTGATCGCCGACTTCCAACCGGCGCAACCATTTAACGCAGGTATTGCCCTCCCAACCCGGATTGATCAGACGTACGGGATAGCCTTGTTCCGGCCGCAAGGCCTCGCCATTCTGGGCATAAACAATCAAAGCATCATCCATGGCTTTCTCCATGGGGATGCTGCGACTCATGTGCGCGCCGTCAGCACCTTCGGCGAGAATCCAGCTGGCTTGCTTTGATACGCCAACCTCTGCCAGCAGAGTCGACAAAAGGACTCCGGTCCATTCACAACAGGCCAACATGCCGTGGGTGAACTGAACGCCATCCATCTGTGCCCCACGCCACTCCATGCCACCATTGGCGGGACATTCTAGGAACGCAATCCTGCTGGTGGATGGAAATCGCATCAAGTCGCTCATGGTCAGCGAAATGGGACGATCGACCATACCGTGGATCATCAGACGATGCTGATGGGGGTCAATCTCAGGGATACCTGCGTGGTAGCGCTCAAAGACCAAGCCGCTGGGCGTTATAATACCCTTCAGATCAGCTAAAGGCGTAAAGCTAATAGAAGCCACTCGGTCTGGTGTCAGCCAGTCTACCGTTCGGCGCTGGACACTGGATTCAAAGGGCGACGGCTGGCCATAGGGGTTGGTTAGCACGCCAGAACCGAGTACTCTTGTCCATTCGGGAATGTTCGGCGGCAAATTGCTCGCGGCACTCGCTGCTGGGCTCAGGCCCAGCGCGCCGGCGGCAGCGCCACCCATTAGACC
>JABMOJ010000167.1 GCA_013204195.1 SAR86 cluster bacterium | reverse complement strand
GGCATGGCTATCGCTTCGACGTTCGTACCGGCGCCTGCCTGTCCCCTGCGAATGCCAAGTGCCGACTACGGCAGCCGCCTGTGATACATCCCGACCCAGTCAGCGGCGATCTACTGCTGAGTTATTAGACTAGAGCCAGTGCGGAAACTTCTCTTCCTAGATCAGGAACTAGATCAGGAACTAGATCAGGAACTAGGTCAGCGCCACTGCCAGTATAATCAGGCCAACGGTCAACGCGAAAATCCCAGCGAAAGATAACATCAATGATTTCACTGTCTTGCCATCTTCTTCATTAAACACGCTCATTTTTCTCTCCAGATATATTGTCGTACTGATTTGTTTTAACAGAACCTTATGGTACCGCTTCGATCGAGCCGCTGCGGCCATCTTGCAGCCATAAATAATGCGCAATAATGTCCCAAGCTCAGCGGGATTGCCAGCATTAGTCTCGCCATCTTGGTTTGTGGCCATCACGCTGAGCGCCACTTGAAGGCGACCCTTTAACCGATTACTCTCCTCGAGCACAAAGCACGCAACAAGTCCTACCCAGGCCAATGCCATGCAGGAAGAAAATACGACATGAAAGTAACTGATATTGATTGGGACACCTGGCAACCAGAATTGTCAGCGACATTATTATTTGTCATCAAACAAGGCCAGGTGCTGCTGATTCGCAAGAAGCGAGGCCTCGGGGCCGGCAAAATTAATGGCCCCGGTGGTCATATTGAGATCGGCGAGACGCCCCGGGAATGCGCCATTCGAGAAACCCAAGAAGAACTACTGATCACACCGTTGAATGTCCAAGCCAGCGGCGAATTATTCTTTCACGCCGAAGATATGCCACGTATCCATGGTTACGTCTTTATCGCCACGGATTATGAGGGTACGCCGACGGAAACCCCAGAGGCCATTCCCCTGTGGACACCCATCAATGACATACCATTCGACGAAATGTGGGACGACGATCGGCTGTGGCTGCCTGCCGTGCTGTCGGGCAAGGCCATCCATGGTTGGTTTACCTTCGCTGAAGAGCATTTGCTGGACTCAAAAATCCAGGTCTTGTCAGCCCCAAATCAACCTACTTAACGTACCCACGCCTTCGCGGCGCGCACCAGCGGAATAGACACCAGAATCTTTATGGCCCTGGGTTCACCAGGCTACCTCGACGCCAGCCCGGCAAACTTCTTGATGAGGCCGCCCTGAGCCGCTATGGTACTGTCTCGTCGCCCCCTTTCCATTGCTGACTTAAGGTGCCCTATGGCCAAATTGCAGGTTCACCAATTTCCTTGCCTTTCAGACAACTACGGCTACTTGATTCACGACAGCGAGTCCAATTTGACTGCGGCTATCGACACGCCGGAAATTGAACCGCTGAACGCGGCGCTAAAGCTCCAGGGTTGGACCCTGACCCACATATTCAACACCCATCACCACTTTGATCATGCGGGTGGTAATCTGGCGTTGAAGGCGCAATGGCATTGCCAGATCATCGGCTCCAAGACTGATGCCGATCGAATACCCGGCATCGATATTCTGATGGCTGATGGCGACAGTTTTGACTTCGGTGGTCACTGCGTTCAAGTATTCGATGTGTCTGGCCATACCTTAGGCCATATCGCCTACTATTTGCCGGATGATGCTGCGCTGTTCAGTGGCGATGCGTTGTTTGCACTAGGCTGTGGCCGATTATTCGAAGGCACGCCAGCTCAGATGTGGCATAGCTTGCAGAAACTGCTGGCTTTGCCAGACGATACACTGGTGTATTGCGCCCATGAATATACACAGGCCAACGCTCGATTCGCGCTCAGTGTTGAGCCTCAGAATGACCAGCTGCAACAGCGCGCTCGAGAAATTGACGCCCTCAGGGCAGCGGGCCAGCCCACCGTACCCTCATTACTGGGCGTCGAAAAAGCAACCAACCCCTTCCTGCGCCCGATGAGTCTCAACCTGCAAGACACCCTCGATATGACAGACGCAGAACTGGTTGATGTATTTGCCAAAACTCGCCAACTCAAAGACAATTTTTAGCAGCGAACCAGGCCGAATTGACCAGGCATATTACTCGCATGCCAGTGCATTGCCGTTCTGAAGCATTTTTAAGTCACAAGATCACAGCAGCTGAGTCTGCCGCTTGTCATTCAACGACTTCCGCCATCGCCGAGGGGACTCTTCTAGGGCCCCACGCTAAACCGAAAATATCTCCGTCCAAAAATTCTCAATCGAGCGACTCGCCCGTTGATTTGCAGCGGGATTAAACACCGCGCCGAAGTCCGGGTTATTGGCATCCGGATTGGTGAAGGCGTGCATCGTACCGCCATAGGCATGGACCTGCCAGTCGACGCCAGCGCCGCTCATCTCTTGCTCAAATGCCAGCACCTGTTCTGGCGGCACCATCGGGTCATCATGTCCATGCAGACACAACACTTTGGCGCTAATCAGCGCGTTGGGTTCGGCGCCAGCAGAGAAGATCCCGTGAATGCTGATCACGCCACCGACATCGGCGCCGGCACGCGCTAACTCCAGCACGCACATACCGCCAAAGCAATAACCCATGGCGCCAACCTTCGACGCATCAACCTGGCCCAAGCCCTTGGCACAGGTTAGCGCTGCCAAAATCCGCTTTCTGAGCTTCGCCCGGTCTGCCGCGAAAGGGCCCATCAGGGCACTATTGCCTTCAACGTCACTATCACTGCCAAACACGCCCTTGCCATACATATCCAGGGCAAATCCAACGTAGCCCAGACGCGCCATTTCTTCTGCCTTAGCGGTGGCGAAGTCCCGCCGCCCGGTCCAGTCATGGGCGACTAAAACCAAAGGCCTCGGCCCCTTAATACTTTCGTCGTAAGCTAGATAACCCTCAAGAACCACATCGCCATCTCGATATTCAACGTTTTCCGTATGCATCATCAGTCTCCTGTTTATTTATCTTCTAGACTCCCGACCTAACCCCACTCAAACTTCGGCCAAGTCCTTTAGGGCAAGATCAGTAGAAAAATACACATTGCCCTGCATATTCGCAAAAAACTCAGTCTCTTTCAGCTTATCCATCACCGGACCCTTAACTTCCGCCAGGTGCAACGTAACCCCCACTTCAGCCAGGCTATCCTGCAATAGCTCGAGCATTTCCAGACCACTAGTATCAATAAAATTGGCCGAACTACAAATCAAAATGACATGTTTGATCGCCGGCGAGTCGGCAATCTTGTTAAACAGGAAGACCTCGATATAACGCGTATTAACAAAGTAGATACTCTCATCGATTCGCAGCGCGAGAACTTGCGGTGAAGTCCCCACATCGTGACGTAAAACGTTGCGAAAGGTTTCTGTATTGCCGACCCGACCGACAACGGCAATATTGGGTTTGCTGCTGCTTCGAATGAGCAACAAAAATGAAATGGCGATGCCCGCAAGAATACCGGTCTCGACCCCAAGCCCTAAGACCGCGAGAAACGTACAGGCGAAGGTCACCGAATCAATTCGATTGAATTGAAACGTCTTTCGAATGCCATGCAGATCGATCAACTGGATTGCTGACATCACAATAATCGCCGACAGCACTGCTTTAGGCAGGTAATAAAACCAGGGCGCAAACCAGACCAATGTAATCACCACCAATACACAAGTAACCAAAGACGCCACCGGTGTGACGGCGCCGGAGCTGAAATTAACGATAGTTCGAGCAAAACTGCCTGCAACAGGAAAGCCGCCGACCATGGCGGAACCCAGATTGGCCAGACCCAAACCGACAAGCTCCTGGTTCGGTTCGATTTTTTCGCGACGTTTACTCGCCACTGCCGCGCCGATGGATGTACTTTCCATAAAGATCACCATCGACATCAACAACGCCGACGGTAGTAATTGTTGAATTTCCACAAGACTCGGATCCATTTGCGCCCATGTGGGTAATTGATTAGGGATAACACCTACCACTGACACGCCACTGCTCTGATCCAGTCCCATTGACCAGACAATGGCAACCGAAAGGATCACTGCGTACATGGGCGCCGATTTCACCAAACTACCGATCCAGCGCGGGTGGATTCCGGTGGATTGCAACAGCGCTTCAAAATGATGACGACAAAACCACAAGAGAAACATCGCCCCGATAGCGATACTCATGGCCGCCAGATTGAGACTATCCATACCACTGGCAACGTGTTGCAGCACGATCACAACGGCAGTATCAGGGGGCGCAGACAGACCGAGAATGGAGGGAATTTGATTAGTGATAATCAATATCGCTGCGGCAGTGATAAAGCCGGTCACCACCGCGTGACTGAGAAAACTGACCACAGCGCCAAAGTTGATAATCCTTAACAGCACTAGTACACCACCGGTGACCATGGCCAACTTAGACGCCAGCAACGTGTACTCAAGGGTGCCGGGAGTTTGAAATGCAGAGACAGACTCAAGACTCATCATCGCCAAAATCGCTGTTGGCCCTACGGCCAATGTGCGACAACTGCCAAAGGCGGCATAACACAACAGCGCCATAATCGCCGCATACAGGCCAGTCTCAGCCGGCAAACCAGCCAGGAAGGCATAGGCGATAACCTGTGGCACAGTAATAAACAAGACGACGATTCCCGCAACCAGATCGGCTCGAAAGGCTTCGCCGTTATACTTAGGCCACCACTGCATCACGGGCAGAAGATGGGTTAACCAACGTTTCAACAACATAGTGGAATCATCATATATACAGCAATGGGAGAAGAGGTAGGGGCTGTCACGAGCAAGATCGAGGTATAAGCGATCATTTCACCCCCCAGTTTACCGGCGGCGCTGCCTGAGTTGAACCCTGAACTGGCGAATTCAGCAACTCCCCGAATTGTAACGACAGCGCGGTGGCCAACGATTCACAGGCGAGTGGGCCTGGATGATAACCGTCACGGGCGAGTAGCTGCGCCTGGAAACCCGAAGCCGTGTCGAACCAGTAAATACCCGAGAGCAATTTCGCCGCTTGTTGCAAGGTCTGATCCAACAGTCGAGCGCGAACACCAAACGCGAATCTCAGCGGTTGTGGCAAGGCCGAAAACTGACCCATCGGGGGAATACCCAGAAACACAATAGGCGCGCTGAAGCGCAATTTCAACTCGGCAATCAGGTGCGTAACTTCCCATTGCCAACGTGTCACTGATGTTAGATGTGACACGTCATTGACCCCAATAGAGACCAACACCAGGTCGGGCTCAACGCCATCCAATAGCGGTAAGCGGGCAATTAAATCTCTGACCCGGTCGCCATTACGGCCCTGGGTTTGCCATAATATTGGCCGACTATTCTGTTGATGTAGTTTAAGTGCGAGTTGCCGAGTCAATGCTTCCTCCACATGAGCGACGCCTAGACCTTCGATGACTGAGTCGCCGATCCCCAGTAACAGCAACGAACTTGAACCCTCACCAACCTGACCGTTGCTTGGTCCTCGCGCAGCGGGCAAGGCCACCGTTCGAGCTCTAACCAGCAGGCCCTGCAGCACTAGCAGCGGCGCAAGAAACAGACACAAGGTCCATAGAATAGTCAGTCGCAGCATAGGGAGCCTTAGCCATGGTTATCGATTTGAGGTTGGTGCCTGCCCTATCAGGCGCTAAGTCAGTCTCACGCAGGGATCCGCATGAGCATGAAGGCGTTTCATGACCAATGCAAAGAAAACTTCATTGACCCGAGTGGAAAGGACGCCTATCCTTCGCGCGTCTTTGTAGAAGGTGTCCCCGCGTTTAGTGAATCTTAGACAACGGGATGAAACGGGAAGCCTGTGAAAACCTGGCACTGCCCCCGCAACGGTAAACGAGTTAGTCCACCTACGACGCCACTGTGCCTATCGGCATGGGAAGGCAGGTGGACATGAATTTTTTCACTCGTGAGTCCGGAGACCGGCCCGCTACTCAACATCACTTTAAACACATCGCGGCGGGCGACTGTGCTGACCGTCTCGCGGTTAGATGCACCCCTCTGCGCAAAATCAACACTCGGGTGAGAGTGTGGAGGGCATATGACAATACGAATCTATTCCAAGGTAATCTACCGGCTCACGTTACTATTGACAGTAGCCTGCAATACCGCTTTTGGTGCGACCAATCCATCGCAGACCGCTTCATCGCAGACCGCTTCATCGCAGACCATGACCACCATCACAGTCACTGCCTCACGAACTCCCATCAGTATCGATGAAACCGCTAGCGCCATCAGCATCCTCAGCAAACAGGAAATTCAGCAGAGAAACGCCAACAGCATCGCTGACTTGTTAAGAGAGATACCAGGATTTGCCGTTAGCCAACAAGGATCGAGGGGGGCAGTAACTCAAATTAGAGTCAGAGGTGCCGAAGCCAATCAAGTATTGGTTCTGATTGACGGCATTGAAGCTAACGATGTATCCCAGGGGAGTGAATTTAACTTCGCACATCTGAATACCGACCAGATCGAACGAATTGAAATTGTCCGTGGACCGCAAAGCGCCCTATGGGGTAGCGACGCCCTTGCCGGCGTTATCAACATTATCACCATACCTCGGGTCGATAGCGGCACCCATCATCGCCTGTCATTAGACTCGGCAATAGGCGCATTCAACAGCCAGACTATTGGCGCCAACTATCTGTTCAGTGAGCCCCAATATCAATTCAGTCTGGGGATCAACGATTATAGAACCGATGGCACCAACATCTCCCGCCAAGGCAATGAAGATGACGGCTACGAGAATACGACCATAGCCATGAACGGCAAATACCTAACAGATAATGACCTGCAGCTTGGCTTCAGCTATCGTCAGACAAACTCATCATCGGCATTTGACGACATTGACTATGCGGTAACGGGCTTGCCCGTCGACGCCGATTTTCGAACCGATGCAAAACAGACCTACAGCATGGCATCAGCAGCATTCAGCTTACTGGATGGCCGACTCAAGCAGTCGCTAAGCCTCTCGAGATCAGACTCAGACAACACCAATTTGACAGGCCAAATCAGCCCCGATATCAGTCGTGGCACTCGGGATCGGGTCATGTCACAAACAGATCTATTTTTAGGCCCACACACGCTCACCTTCATCGCTGAACATGAAACCGAAGATTACGCCCAGCGCGGCACCGCCAGTTTCTTCGGTGACCCCAACAAGGACCTGACCACCCGCAACCGGGCCCTGGCCGCAGAATACCGGCTCAATGGTGATGACTTAGAACTATCCCTGAGTGCTCGACACGAAAATAACAGTGAGTTTCAAAACGCGCTCAGTTGGCGCACAACCGCGGCCTGGCACGCTAATGACACCACGACACTGTTTGCCTCTGTGGGTGACGCGACTAAAAATCCCACTTTTACGGAGCGATTTGGATTTTTTGATGCCTTTCGCGGCAATCCAGCACTTAAACCGGAGCAGGCACGGAGCTGGGAAT
>JABMOJ010000166.1 GCA_013204195.1 SAR86 cluster bacterium | reverse complement strand
CTGGTCTCGCGCCAGCCATCGAGTCTGGCTCATACCCAGTGGGTGGAAGAACCTCTGGTCAGTCATCACCGACAAGGGCTTGCCCGTCGTCCGCTCCATCAACTGTTTGAGATAGCCATAGGCCACATTATTGTAGCGCCAGGTCTTGTTGATCTCACCAAGCAATCCTAGCGCGTCATCCATCCCCGTGGTCATGGTTAATAGCGTTTCGACGTTTAACTTTGCTTCATCCCAAGGCGATAGCTGAGTCCACTCTGGCTGCAGGTGATGATTAATATGATCATAAACTTCCAGGAAACCCTTTTCCTGCGCTATCCCAACCAGAATCGCCACGAGACCTTTTTGCACTGCAAACACATCCACCGGTTGCGCCTCAAATTGCGCATCAATCAACAGACCAGCAGAATGTTTAATCATCAACTGCGCGCTACCGGTGTTCTGCGCGAAGTCGATCACAGCTTGGAGCCCCTCTGGATCCCAGCCATAAACCTTGGCATCAATCAATTCGTGCATTCACATGTACCTCGTTAACAGCAATTGCTTTGAAGCCAGGCATCCTTGATCCTCATTGGACCACGAACACCTGACGGTCAGCGGGTTTCGCGTTTTGTGACCATCAGCACATTTTTCTTCCTCAACAGCAAGTTTAATGACCCCCTCGGTTGTCGAGCAACAATGTAAGGAGAAATGCCATGACCCTTCACCGCCTGGAAGTCTACCTCGATTCCTATAACAGTGAACCCTTCGTACGTGAGTATGATGATAAGACCGCGCTGTCTAGGGGGTTTGATTCCATGCTTGAGCACTGGATACAACAGACCGCTGGCCGCCGGGTCGACATTACGACGGACCTAAGGGTGCAAGACATTCGTCAGCAGGCAGCCTCTTCGATACAGAACCTGATCTCTGCGACTTGTTTACGGGTTAAGCTGATCGATCCGACGAGCTAGGTCAGTCAAGATCGGGACGATACTGCGCCTCTAGAACCCGCTCCATCTCGCGCTCAAGGGCTGCCATGCCTTTGACATGAGCCTCCACTAACTCGTCTACAGAGACATAGCGCTGCACCACTTCGTCACGCCACATCACCACCACACCCGGTGGGGCCTTAGTATAGAAAATACCGGTCTTTTTTACCCGCGGCGGTGATTCATTCATGCCTGTTTAGCTCCCACCATATCGATGTCATAGCGGCTATCGCCGGTTGATTCTCTGGCCCAAGTTACCACGCCATATTGTTTCGAACAGAAGTTATTGGCTGGCCATCTCGCAGCGAACAATAACCTCTGCAGCCGGTTAGACGCCACCGGTCTGCCGCTTTACTGCCAATCAAGCATTCAACTCTCCGCAACCCTATCTGCAACCCTATCCGCCACACTTGCTCGGCGTCCCGGGTTAGGACTAGGATGCCCCTTAAATCATCACATTCATCGGTCTTTCATGAAATATCTTATTCGGGCTTTTATTAGCCTCTGTTTGATTGCCATCGCCGTGATCGGCCTACAGTTTGTCGCGTCAGAGCGAGTGGAGGTCGTTATTCTGGAATCCATGAATGCCGATGGTCAACCCCAAGAAACCCGTCTTTGGATCGTCGACGATGCAGGCTATCAATATCTTCGCGCCAGCGCCGATGCCGGTTGGTACCAACGACTGGTGGCGAATCCGCACATTAGCGTGGAACGTAACGGCCAGCGCCGCACTTATATTGCCGTGCCCGACCTGGAAAAAACCCTCGTTCTGAACCAATTAATGAATTCAAAATATACTTGGGGAGACGATATTATCGGCTATATGGTGGATCGCAAGCAGTCTATCGCCGTGGCATTACAACCTCTCGACCCCGCTGACGGCAAGGCAATGGCCCGTCCTTCCAAGTTAAAACGACTACATTAAACCTGGCAGACTAAAATTCTGGCAATACCTCATCGATTAAATGCTGAGTCTGAATCATCACATCCTGATCATCACTGGCGATGGGCAACAACACGAATTTCGAGCAGCCCGCCTGAATATAGGCCCTAATTCGCGCCACGATAGCCTCGGCATCCCCTATCACGAGGAACGGCGCTGGGTCTTTGCCAAGGCGCTGCTCCAAGGCTCTAACCGCGCGCTGCGCGACTGGCTCGTCAGCGTGGCCGAATCGAAAGGAAAAGCTCGCGCCATAATGATCATCATCGATCTGCCTGCCAGTCTCGAGTAACGCCGACTTGATCCCTCGCACCATGATCCCCGCCTGCTCAGGTGAATCGAGACCGCCTATCCAACCGGTGCCATAGCGCGCCACTCGACGCATAGCAACCTCGCTGGAACCACCAATCCACAGTGGTAAATGCGCACTATAGGGCTTGGGTGAAATACAGGCTTTGTCATACTGGAAAAATTCACCGTCGAAATCCACGCTGTCTTCATCCCAGAGGCGGCGGACCAGTTCAAGGGCTTCGTCAGCCTTCTTACCCCGCCTTTTCGTGTTGGTACCGGTCGCTTTATAATCCATGCCCAGGGCGCTACCCAAACCAAAAGCCGGCACCAGCCGCCCCTGACTCAAAAAATCAATCGTGGCACATTGTTTAGCTGTCACCAGCGGATCACGCAGGGCGATTGACGCAACGTTCATACCGAACCGAATTCGGCGGGTTGCGCCCGCCAACGCCGCCATCGTTGCCAGACACTCCAGCATGGGTTCTGCCGACACCAGTCGATCTGTTTGCCAGATCGAGTCTACGGCTGACTCCTCACACATCTGCACCCATTCCCAATAGCCCTGTGCAGCCGCAAAGGGAAATCGAGAGAGCCCAACACCAATACCTACTGTCATAATATAATCCCTGCCGGTTAGAGCATGATAAATCTCGGGAATTCGCGTTCGACGGCGAGTAAGAGGCTCCCAACATCAGCCAGAGTCTTACGCTGCCCCACTAGCTGCTGGCACATGGTTTGTGCGTCGCGCATGCCCCGGTCCAAAGACGTACGATAGGTATAGATCCTATCGGCAGCGATCAGATCATACAACAGTCGCGTCACGTCGCGGGCGGCTTAAAAGGCATTGAGCCTGGACAGCCAGACATCGGACCGCGCTTGAGTACTTAAGGGTGCGTTATTCACCAATCGCTACCATTGGGTATCCAACGACGCATAGGCATAAGACTGGGTACCGCCAAGAATCGTTTCTGCATTAGCAATACTGGCCTGCACTGTACTGGCCTGCACTGTACTGGCCTGCACTGTACTGGCCTGCGTATAGGACACGCCGGAAAATTTACGGCCTTTTTCTACCAGGACTGATTGCGCCTCGTCGATGACCTGGCGAGCGACGCCTAAGGGCACGCCGGCCATCTTCCTCGACACTGCAGCGGGTTTGCGCCACAGTGCGCCGTCTCTGATTGGCTCAGCAAAACTGGAGGTGTGCTCTCAAGAGAGCATTAAATCACTGCCCAAAGTTGAATAGTCGTTGCTCGCCGTACCCTTTAAACCCATGGCATGCCAGACATCTTCAACTTTCCAGCATTACTTCTCAGCTAGCATTAGCCACCACTCAGATTGTCCGTTAGCATTGATCAGCGGCTCACCATTTCGATAAATCGTACAACCCGCTACGATCATATCTGCGTGGAATGAACCACGAAAAACCTGCCAGTTACCAGAGACTTTATAACCGCCTTCGACCTCCTCTGCGCGCCCTACCGGATAAACCCAACCGGCCTGTATCATGTCAGGATCGGAATAGAGATCGCGGGCAATATTCTCATGCAGATAACCGGAATATAGCCCCGAGTCGCGGCCTTTATTTTAGGACCGCCACAGCTCACAGGCAAATTCATTCGAAAAACGCCGCTGCTGTTAACAACTCAACCACGCCAGAGCCAATGCATCGCGCCGTTTCAATATCGTTAGATCTTGAATTCAACCCGCGCTTCAAACCTCGAGCATGCTTCAGGATATCGCTAGCTATGACTGGCACCGACAATTTCAACTTTATCGCCCGCATTGCGTCTGGCCCAAATGATAAAATTTGACGATATGTCAATTATGTAGCAATTGGCATCTTTGCCAGAAATCTGACTATGGTATATTCTCCCTTCAAGTATCTGAGAAAGCGCCATGCGAGCTATTGTCTGTCAAGAATTCAAGTCTCCAGCCAAACTAACCATCAGTCAACTCGATGACCCGGTACCAGCTCCCAACGAGGTTCTGATCAGGATTCAGGCGACGGGACTGGGGTATGTAGACGCTTTGACCGTCGCGGGCCTGTATCAAATTAAACCGACATTACCCTTTATCCCAGGTAATGAAATATCCGGCGTGGTCGAACAGCTTGGCAACAAGGTTAAACACCTGCGAGTCGGCCAGCGCATTTTGGCCATGCCCCGCAATGGTGGTCTGGCCGAGCTCATTTGTCTGGACGAGAAGTCCTGCACAGCGATACCCGAGGCGCTGTCACATGAG
>JABMOJ010000165.1 GCA_013204195.1 SAR86 cluster bacterium | reverse complement strand
TTGATATCAATATGGGTTGCCCCGCTAAAAAAGTCTGTAATAAGCAAGCGGGCTCGGCGTTGTTGCGGGACGAAAAGCTGGTGGGTGAGATTCTTGGGGCTGTGGTGGCCGCCGTTGACGTTCCCGTCACGCTCAAAATCCGCCTCGGCTGGTGCAAAGAAACCCAAAATGCGCCAACGATCGCCCGAATTGCCGAGTCGGCAGGCGTTTCGCTTTTGACCGTACATGGCCGTACACGCGCCTGTAAATTTGCAGGCGATGTGGATTATCAGGCTATTGCCGGTGTTGTTGATGCCGTGAGCATCCCGGTGGTCGCCAACGGCGATATCGATTCAGCTCAGAAAGCCCGTGCCGTGTTAGATCAGACGGGTGCGGCGGCTGTCATGTTGGGCCGGGCGACTCAGGGGCACCCCTGGCTTGCGGCAACGGTGGATCATTACTTGCGAACGGGAGAAATGAAAATAAATCCTGTCGAAAGTGAGATAAAACGCGCGCTAGTCGTACATGTAAGGAACCTCGAGGAATTTTATGGCGAGGTGCTTGGAGCCCGTATTGCTAGAAAACACGTGGGATGGTACCTCTCGGGTCAAGTGAGTGTTGAATTTATGCGTAAGTTCAATGGCTTGCAGTCGACTGAGGAACAGGTGGAAGCAATAATCGAGGCATTTTTGGAAGAGATGGCGGCTTAAACTGGTGGAGGTACCATATATGTCGATGCACGAAGAATCAGAAAAGAATACACAAACTAGCAGTCGCATGAGCGACGTCATTGAGGAGTATAACGTCGGTGCTGAGGCAGAGCCTTTGTTAAGTCATTCAGTGGCCGCGTCGGTTAAGGCCTACATCAGGGCGATGGACGACCAGCCCTTATCTGATCTTTATGAATTGGTGATGTGCGAGGTTGAAATGCCATTATTGACCTGCGTTCTGCGTCACACACGACAGAACCAGAGTCTGACAGCCGAAATTCTCGGTTTGAACCGTGGTACTTTGCGGAAAAAAATGAAAAAGTACGGCATGTTGTAGGAGACGACCGCCGCCTGGCAATTCCAATTTAGCGGTTAGGCGTGTAAAATCTGCACATTAAAAAGGACGGGCAACCGTCCTTTTTGCATTTCAGTCTTTTTGTATTTCAGTCTTTTTGTATTTCAGATGATCACGGCGTCGAAGATAACCTATGAATAATTATAAAATCAATACAGCGCTTCTCAGCGTCTCAGATAAATCCGGTCTGTTAGAGCTGGCTCAGGCATTTTCCGGTTACGGCGTGCAGATGTTGTCCACCGGTGGTACCCACAAACTGCTGGACGACAATGGCGTGAGTGTTCAGGAGGTCTCAGACTACACGGGCTTCCCGGAAATGATGGATGGCCGGGTGAAAACCCTGCATCCGAAGATTCATGGGGGTTTGTTGGGTCGGCGCGAGGCGGACGGTAGTGGTATCGATACCGCTGTGATGCAAGCCCACGGTATTCAAGCGATTGATCTTGTGGTTGTGAATTTGTATCCGTTTGAGCAAACCATCAAGCAGCCTGGCAGCACTTTTGCCGAGGCCATTGAAAATATCGATATTGGTGGTCCCGCCATGCTGCGCTCCGCGGCCAAAAATTTTGCCAGTGTGGCCGTTGTTGTCGATGTGGCGGATTACCCGCTTATCCTTGAAGAGATGGCCCAAGCCAACGGCTGTATCTCCTACGCCACCCGATTTCGACTGGCCGTCAAGACCTTTGAGCATGTTGCGCGCTACGATGCGGCGATCAGTAACTATCTCGGCAGTATTCAGCCCGATTCCGATGAGCGATTACAGTTCCCGCAAACCATGACCCTGCAGTACAGCCTGAAGCAAGGCATGCGCTATGGGGAAAATCCGCACCAGGCTGCAGCTTTTTATGTTTCGGCAGACGCGGGTCTGGGTAGTGTGGCGGGGGCCAACCAACTACAGGGTAAAGCGCTGTCGTTTAACAATGTCGCCGATACGGATGCGGCCCTGGAGTGCGTGCGAGCTTTTGCAGAGCCAGCTTGTGTCATCGTCAAGCATGCTAATCCTTGTGGGGTTGCCGTGGCCGAGGACTTACTGTTGGCATACCAACACGCCTTCGCGACGGATCCGACGTCAGCCTTCGGCGGTATTATTGCCTTCAATCGCCCGGTCACTTTGGCGGTCGCGACGGACATCGTTGACAAGCAATTCGTTGAAGTGGTTATCGCGCCCTCTATTGATGCCGATGCGCTGGCGGTGTTTGCGAAGAAGAAAAATGTCAGGGTGCTGGCCTGTGGTGATCTGTCGATGGATCGAACCGGTGAGTTGAGCATCAAACAGGTTTTGGGTGGCCTGTTGGTCCAGGAAAGTGATTTGGCCCTGGTGAATGCCGTGCAGGGTGAGTCAGACCTGCAGGTTGTCAGCGAACGCCAGCCCACTGACCAAGAGCGTCGGGATCTGATGTTTGCCTGGACCGTCGCGAAGTACGTCAAATCCAATGCGATTGTCTATGCGAGCGATAACCGAACGATCGGTGTCGGCGCGGGCCAAATGAGCCGCGTTTATAGCGCGAAGATCGCCGGTATCAAGGCGGCAGACGAAGGTCTCGTGGTACCCGGGTCAGTGATGGCATCTGATGCATTCTTCCCCTTTCGAGACGGCATAGATGCGGCGGCGGCGGCAGGTATTACCGCTGTAATCCAGCCCGGCGGCTCGGTCCGAGATGACGAGGTTATCCTTGCTGCTAACGAGGCAGGCATGGCGATGATATTTACTGGCATGCGACACTTTCGCCACTAGATTGTGGCTTGATTAACGGCTCTTTCAAGACAAAGGTAAATTGATGAAAATCCTGATCACGGGTAGCGGCGGACGAGAACATGCGCTGGCTTGGCGAGTGGCTCAGTCAGAGCAAGTCGAGCGGGTATACGTGGCGCCTGGCAATGCCGGCACCGCCACAGACCACAAGTTATGCAATGTCGATATTGATATCATGGACTTTGCGGCACAGATTCAGTTCGCTCAAGATAACGGCATCGATCTCACAATCATTGGTCCAGAGGCGCCCTTGGTTGCCGGTGTTGTCGATCAATTTCGAGCGGCCGGTCTGCCCTGTTTTGGTCCGGATCAAGGTGCGGCTCAACTCGAGGGCTCGAAGAGTTTCACCAAAGACTTCCTCGCCAGACATAAGATCCCGACGGCGGCCTATGGCAGCTTCGACGAGCCAGCGGCCGCCATTGCCTTTGCTCAGCAGATGCCAACGCCCATCGTCATCAAGGCCGACGGTCTGGCTGCCGGAAAGGGTGTCGTCATCGCGCAGACCCAGGCGGAAGCACAAGCCACGATTACCGATATGCTCAGCGGCAATGCGTTTGGAGCCGCGGGGTCGCGGGTGGTCATTGAAGAATTTTTGGTGGGTGAAGAAGCCAGCTTCATCGTCATCGCCGACGGTGAGACCTTCCTGGATTTCGCCACGTCCCAGGATCATAAGGCCGCGTTTGATGGCGACCAAGGGCCTAACACCGGTGGTATGGGGGCATACTCGCCCGCACCCGTGGTGACGCCTGAGGTTCATCAGCGGATCATCGATCAAGTCATTCAGCCAACCCTGGAGGGTATGGCCGCAGACGGATATCCGTATACCGGATTTTTGTACGCGGGCCTGATGATTGACGCAGCGGGTCAACCCAGCGTGATCGAATTCAACTGTCGGTTCGGTGATCCAGAGACTCAGCCCGTGATGATGCGTATGCAATCAGACCTGGCGAAACTTTGCCTGGCGGCCCTAGACGGCGATCTGATTAATCATGTACTCGAGTTCGATGACCAAGTGGCATTAACGGTGGTCATGGCGGCTGGTGGCTATCCCGATAAATATGCCAGCGGCGATGACATTACGGGTATCGATGCAGCCGACGCATTGGGTAAAGTCTTTCATGCCGGTACGCGTCTGGAGGATGGCAAGGTCGTGACCAATGGCGGTCGGGTCTTGGGGGTCACTGCAACCGGGCAGTCGGTGCTTGAGGCGCAGCAGCGCGCCTATGCAATGGTGGAGAAGATCCAATTCGCCAAGGCCCAGTACCGAACCGATATCGGCTATCGGGCGATTGCTCGTGAACAAGACGCGAACTAGCCACGAGGTTGTGGTCCCGCGTTTCGAGTGGCGTTTAGAGAAGAGCCTGAAGCAGGGGCTAGTGGGCGATTAGCTCGGCGAGTACCGCCTTGATTCTGCTGAGTTGCAGTGCACGCATGGCCTGGCTGATAGCCGGGCCCTGCAAACCGGCTGGCAGTTCGCTGGCACTGACGCTAGTGCAGGCTTGATGCAGTTGTTGCCATCGCGCCAACAATGTCTCTGAGTTCCGTTGTTGTGCTTCGGTGCTTGTGGCCAACAAGGCGCTGACGGCCATAAATTGATTGAAACGTTCGTGGCGTCGAAAAGCATCCAGCTGCGTAAAAAAACCCAGAATATCTTCGGCATTTAGATTGGCCAAGGTCAACCAGGTGGCATAG
>JABMOJ010000164.1 GCA_013204195.1 SAR86 cluster bacterium | reverse complement strand
CCTTTTTATTCACGGTAACTCGTCCTGCAAGGAGGTGTTCGGCAACCAGTTGGGTGACGGTATCGGTGCCGACTGTCGGTGCCTGTTAATGGACCTGCCGGGCCACGGGCAATCCGGTGATGCGCATGATCCCGCGGCGACCTATCACATGGCGGGTTACGCTGATGCAGCCCTTCAGGCCATATCCGCGTTACATGATGGACCATTCTTTATCGTTGGGTGGTCGCTGGGTGGGCATATCGGTATAGAGCTGCTGACATTAACGGATCGTATTCAGGGTCTGGTGATCTCCGGCACACCAGCGGTTGGGCGCGATGCCGCTGATATGGCGACTGCCTTTTTACCTAATCCGCATATGGTTTTTTCAGGGCGGGAGTCACTCTCTGAAGAGGAGATGGATGCTTACGCACACACGACTTGTGGCGATCGGCACTACGTGGATTTCCTGGGGGAGGCGGTACGCCGGACTGATGGACGCGCAAGACGCATCATGATGGAATCCGCCATCAGTGGCGCAGGTGCGAACCAGAAGCAAATCGTTGAAACCAACACGACACCGCTTGCCGTGATCAATGGCAATGAGGAGGCCTTGGTTAACAATGAATATGTGACCTCTCTGAATTACGCCAATCTCTGGCGTGATCAGGTATTTCTCCTGGACGAGGCTGGGCACGCACCCTTTTGGGATAAGCCCAATGAATTCAATGCATTGCTGCACGACTTCCTGAGCGAGTGCATCGCTGCAGGGTAAGCGATGCTTCGTCGCGGGGATTATCTGGGAACAAACCTCACCGGCAAATCATCTTTAGGTTTAGAAATAGGCGACTGCTGCACCGGCATCTCATAGCCTCCGCAACCTGCCAGGAATAGTTCTTCAACAAGTCAAACAACACCAACTTGATCTGCATGTTGGCGAAATGCAGTCCTATGCACATATGGGCACCGCCGCTAAAGGGTACCCAACTGTAGTCCACGGCGTTCCTGGCATTATTCTAAGGTGGTTTGATATCCCGCTTTAGAAAATTTCCGCGACTATTGTAGCCATCTTCAATTTGTTACCGTTCCGGTCGCACTTGCCGTCGCAAATACAACATAATCGCCCCGGTCAAACTACCAAAAGCGGCCCCATAAAGGTTCGCATCAACCACCACCGGGTAGCCGGTCATGCGCTCTGATGCGGGTGCCGCACCAAAGGTCTGTTCCAATAGAAGTTTTCCCAGCAGACCAATGACCAGAAATGCGCCAACATGGCGTCGTGCGTGCAGGTCAGCGGTCACGCCCCAGGCAAACAGGCCATGCAGAAGGCCCGACAAGCCTGCATACCAGCTGACGCTGCTGTCCAGATAGTAAAGGCAGGCTGACACGCCGACGGCCGACGTCATGGCAGCGGTTAGATAGTCCCTCGCATTGTAGTCATCACCCTGCATAAGCCAGAGGGCCAGAACGCCTGCCAGGCTCATCACCAGGTGCGTATCGTTCGTGTGAACAAGATGTGCCGAGAGTAGCCGCCAGTACTGTTCGCCCTGGATGGCCTCGCGGTCGAACGCCAGCGTATCCAGCCCGATGAATTGTGCAGCAATGGCCAGACCGGCGATGACGAGTGGGCCCGCAATCTGGTCGGGTTTTAGGGCGAGATGATCTTTCAGCATGCTGGTTGAGACTTACGTTAGACAAGCGGCATCATCTTTGCCGGTGAGGTAGTAGAAGTAAAGCGACCGGCCGGTTGTACGCTGCTACTGCTGCGGGAATCGCGTAAGATAGCGGCCTTATCAATTTCCAATCATTAGGTAGTCATGAATTCTTATGCATCTATGGTGCTGGGCGGCGAATCCCGTAACGTCGAACAGCTGGGCGCCTACGTGGCGTGGTTAATCAATAACCGGCTGTTTCAGGAAGAAATTGAGCGTGCTGCAGGGGCCGGGATTACGCGGGTTCGCATGCAGGACCTGACCGGCGCTGACTTTCTGGCCACTGAACTCCATGGCGAGCTATTGCCACAGCAACTGACGAAAGCGGGCAGGGCGTTTACCGAGTACTACCTGCTGTCAGATTTGTATGACAAGGATTATCAGCAGGTTCAACTGATTGGCGAGAATGAATGGTTGCGCTATGCAGATCTCGCGCCGTTGATCTCACGAGCCTTCCGCCGCTTCAGTGAGCCAGAGCCAACTGGCCTGGGTGGAACGCTGGCCAAGATCCTGAAATTCCCTTCCCGCAAAAAGTGACTGAACACGCAATGGATAACTCAACGGATAGCTCGAGCCGTTTCATGTTTGTTGATGCCGATGTTCGAGGGAATATCGTGCGTCTGCAGGACAGTTTCACAGGGATGACGGGTCCCCACGGCTACCCTTTGGAAGTGCAGGTATTGCTGGGCGAGTTTCTGGCTGCGGCACTGTTGCTCAGCGACACGATCAAGTTCGAGGGCCGTCTCACGCTCCAGGCAAACGGGCAGGGCAATATACGATTACTGATGGCCGAGGCAACCCATGAAGGCGACGTCCGTGGCATTGCGCAACTTGAAGAGGATGTGCCAGCCAGTGCGTTTGCCGATAAAAATCTACAGCAGCTGTTGTCAGGCGGTACGCTGACCGTCACCGTCGAAGCCCGCGGGCGAGATCGATATCAAAGCATTGTGCCGCTGGTGGGGGACACGCTGGCTGAATGCCTTGAGAGCTATTTTCAGCAGTCAGAGCAGCTGAATACGTTTATCAGGTTGAGCGCAACCAGCACGCAGGCTACCGGCATGCTGATACAACAGTTGCCCGCGCAGATAGAGCAGGATCTGGCGCAGCGCAAAGATCGTTGGGAAACCATCCATATTCTCGCCGGTACCCTGACGGGCGCGGAACTGATGCGCGAGACCAATGCGGCGCTGCTGCGACACCTGTTTGCTGAAGAGAAGATCCAGCTGTTTGCTGATACGTCCGTTCGATTTCAGTGCAGTTGTAGTGAGCAGCGCATGGCGGGTGCGCTGATTTCTCTGGGTGAAGCCGAGTTGGCGTCACTGTTCGAGGAACACAACACGCTGGAACTCACCTGTGAGTTCTGTGGCGTGCTCTACCACATTGATGATAAAAAACTGACGCAGCTGGCAACGGAAGGGGTGAAGCCGCACTAGTGAATGTCGCGAAGCTGTCTTGCGCGAACACCCCCTTGGCGATTCTTCGCATTGCGCAAGCTTGATCTTAACGTTGGTCGGACGGTCGCTTATATGATCGTGCTGGCATCGGTTGGTTTGGTCTCCGCCAGT
>JABMOJ010000163.1 GCA_013204195.1 SAR86 cluster bacterium | reverse complement strand
CACTATCTTTGGGTGGTCGGATCTTGCCAGAAACGCTGTCGCCGGTACGCAGGTTGAAGCGTCTAATCTGGCTCGGCGACACATAAATATCGTCAGGGCCAGCCAGGTAGGAACTGTCTGCTGATCGAAGAAAACCGAAGCCATCTTGCAAAATCTCCAGTGTCCCATCGCCGTAAATGGCCTCGCCACCCTTTGCGTGTTTTCTCAAAATGTTTGCAATGATTTCTTGCTTGCGAGAGCGGCCAAGATTTTCCATGCCCATTTCCTGGGCAATTTCGAGCAACTCTGGGATAGGTTTGGCTTTGAGGTCGGTAAGGTTCATAGGTTCACTTGTTAGGTTGGTCTGATTGTCTGGGAGTGCAAAAAGGGACTGCAATTAAGGTCTTTATGTCGCGTCTGATGATTGAAATTGCAACTAAGCTTTGCCCAATTGGGCCAGGGAGTTCACATATTTTGGATTGTTTAACTAGAAGAGGGCGAGCTTAGCGCGGAATACTGATGATCTATCGCGTTCCCCACGCGTGATCCAAAATAATTAGTGTGCCAAAATTGTCGCTTTTCCCGACTATTGTCAACCATTTTTTCAAATTATCGGATTGGACTGTCGCGGACCATACCTTGGCGTAACCCTAGAACTGCTTCGAGTGCCGGTGATCAGGCACTCGAATGTAACGATTATATGTCAGCCTGTGCTCTGATCAGATATTGCTGTCTAAAAATGCAGTTAGCTGTGACTTCGATAATGCGCCAACTTTAGTCGCCTCCACTGCGCCATTTTTGAACAGCATCAAGGTTGGAATACCGCGAATGCCGTATTTCGGTGGCGTATCCTCGTTGCTATCAATGTCCAACTTGCAGACTCGTATCTTACCGGCATATTCGGCAGCGATCTCTTCTAGAACCGGCGCAATGACTTTGCAAGGTCCACACCATTCAGCCCAGTAGTCGACTAGGACAGGCACATCAGATTTTAGAACTTCGGATTCAAATGTATCATCTGTAACATGACTGATCTCGGACATTTTGTAGAGCTCCCAATAGAAACGAGTGGCGTTGGAACAGGATTAAAGACGCGTATCCTAATCTGAGTCTGATATTTTCACAACCAAAAACCGCCCCGCGATGCTGCCCAGCATAGATCCAAGACATCACTGTTTAATCCGAGACAAGCACCTAGGCTCGGTGCATAAGCAACTCTGGAAGGCGATGGAGCTTAGTTTTTATCGACGGTTTTTATCGACGATTTTATACGCGGCTTTTGAGTAACGTTGCGGCCCTGATAGCGAAATAGGTCAAAATAGCATCTGCACCAGCTCTTTTCATACCCAGTAAGGATTCTAAAATTACGCGTTCGTCCAGCCAGCCATTTTGAATAGCCGCCATGTGCATGGCATATTCGCCACTGACCTGATAGACCATGGTCGGCACACCAAAGGTGTCTTTAACTCGACGGACAACATCCAAGTACGGCATGCCTGGCTTGATCATCACCATATCGGCGCCCTCGGCAAGGTCCAGTGCCACTTCCTGCAGGGCTTCGTCGAGATTCGCAGGATCCATCTGATAGCTGTATTTGTCGCCACCGGCGAGATTGAGGGCCGAGCCAACCGCGTCACGAAAAGGCCCGTAGTAGGCAGACGCATATTTTGCTGAGTAGGCGAGAATTCGCGTGTTGACATGTCCGGACTGCTCCAGCGCCTTGCGGATGGCGCTGATTCGACCATCCATCATGTCCGAGGGTGCGATGACGTCTGCGCCCGCATCCGCGTGGGACAGCGCTTGTTTGACCAGGGTATCTACCGTGACGTCATTGAGTACATAGCCTTGGTCGTCAAGGATGCCGTCTTGACCGTGAACAGTGAAGGGGTCGAGGGCAACATCAGTCATGACCCCAAGATTAGGCACGGCTTCCTTGATGGCTCTAACCGCGCGCTGAGCGAGGCCGTTGGGATTGAATGACTCCTCCCCCCAGTCTGATTTTTTATTGGTCCCGACGACTGGGAACAAGGCGATCATGGGAATGCCAAGTTGGGCCACCTGGCGTGCTTCTGCCACGAGCAGGTCAATGGTTTTGCGTTCGACGCCGGGCATGCTGGCCACAGGCTCGGTTGTTTGTTCGCCTTCGATGACGAAGACGGGATAAATCAGGTCATCGCTGCTGAGCTGATTTTCACGCATCAGGCGCCTGGAAAAGTCATCACGGCGCATGCGGCGCATTCGAGTTGCTGGAAACTGTCGGCTCATGGTCTTATCGGATTGCTGATGAATTAAGACGGCTATTATAGCGCTGATGTGGTTAAGGTACGAGCACCCCGATGCCGCCTTGTGCTGGATTGACAAGGAGCCAGCAGCCGGCGTTTAATCAAGCGCTCTGCTGACCAGTTCTGACCGCGAGACTCGACCAAATCTCATTAATGGGGAAGTCTGCAGATGCTTTCCGTCGCGCTCTTGCGAGGCTCGAAGATTGATTTGAATCGACAATCT
>JABMOJ010000012.1 GCA_013204195.1 SAR86 cluster bacterium | reverse complement strand
CTGGCTTCAATTTCCAGATAAATTTTGCGCAAGTCCTTACCAGACCAAAATTCATTTTCGAAGGCGATCGACTCTCGCTTGATCGATGACAAACTGAAGCCACGTTGGAAGATCATGACCCACGAGACCATGGACGCCAGAACCAATATGGTCATCACGCACTGCACTACAATACTGGCATTTAATACCAGGTCGATAATCGAAAGTGGCTCATTCAAGGCAATTACTCTTTAGTCTCACTCAGTTGGGGTATCGTCAATGTGAAGCAACGGGCTGGTAGCCGGCATCGGCAGACCAAAATGCAGATAAGCATGTCGTGTGGCAACCCTACCTCTTGGCGTTCGCATTATAAAGCCCTGCTGAATCAAAAACGGCTCATAGACATCCTCAATGGTGTCACGCTCCTCGCCGATGGCCGCCGCCAAACTATCAACTCCCACAGGACCACCATCAAATTTTTCAATTAAGGCCATAAGCAGGCGCCTATCCATATGATCAAAGCCATTGGCGTCGACTTTCAACATATTCAGGGCATCGTCAGCCACAGCCTTGTCGATATGACCATTCGCTTTAACCTCGGCAAAATCACGCACACGCCGTAGCAGGCGATTGGCAATTCGTGGCGTCCCTCGAGACCGCAACGCAATCTCCTGAGCGCCGGCTTGGTCAGTCCGCACACCCAGCAAATTAGACGAGCGCAGCACGATTTGAGCAAGATCATCAACCTGATAGAATTCCAGACGTTGAATAATACCAAACCGATCGCGCAACGGAGACGTCAACAATCCCGTTCGAGTCGTTGCGCCAACGAGTGTGAACGGCGGCAAATCAAGCTTCAGGGTTCTGGCGGCAGGACCTTCACCAATGGTGATGTCCACCTGGAAATCTTCCATCGCGGGATACAGCACTTCCTCAATGGCAGGCGACAGTCTGTGGATTTCATCAATGAACAATACATCCCCGGCCTCAAGATTGGTTAGCGCCGCAACCAGATCACCTTTTTTATCGATCACAGGACCTGAGGTTGCTTTGATTTGCACGCCCATTTCATTCGCAATAATATTGGCCAGCGTCGTCTTGCCAAGACCGGGAGGTCCAAATATCAGCGTATGATCAAGGTGTTCACCTCGACGTTTGGCAGCGTCGATAAAGATGGTCATTTGCTCGCTGACCTGCGGCTGCCCGCGATACTCAGCAAAGGTTTTGGGGCGAATCGCCCAATCTTGAGTTGAATCTCCCTGGGTAGATTCAGGCGCTACCAGTCGATCAGATTCAATCATTGTCTGCCCGTCCCCGTTCACCGAGTATAAAACCCGCAGTTTGCCACATTAATACTTGCTCGACAGGAGATACTGCACTTTAGGAGAGGGACTTCAAAGCTTGGCGAATGAGACTCTCTACGCTAACGTCCTGATCTTCGATCTGCCCAAGCGCCCTCGCCGCCTCTTGAGGCTTATAACCCAGACCAATCAGTGCCGCCTCAGCATCCGCGACCAGATCGGGAGCTCGCTGAGCGGCAGGCAAAAGCCCCTCAGTCAAGGCGGGCAATCGGTCACGCATCTCAATGATTAATCGTTCAGCAGTTTTTTTGCCCACCCCAGGCAGCGCCGTCAATGCTTTGATATCGTTATTCTGGATGCAGCGACTGAATGCCCTGGCATCGACGCCGGACAGGATCGCCACGGCAAGCTTCGGTCCGACACCATTCACTTTAATGAGGGCGCGAAACAACTCGCGCTCTGAAGCCGTCGAAAACCCAAACAGCAGGTGCGCATCATCGCGAACCACCAAATGGGTATACAACATGATTTCAGTACCGCTATCACCGAGTTGGAAATAGGTGGTCAAGGGAATATCCACCTCATAACCGAGGCCTTGTACATCGACGACCACCTGATGAGTGGATTTCTCTAAAATTTTACCCCGAACTCTACCAATCAATTGTCTGTATTCCTTTCACTGCCTGAATGTTGCCCAAGGTTCACCATCCGACCTCGCCGAAAGCTGTTCGCGCCCGCGATACGACTGAGATTTTGCTGAGTATTAATGTGGCACAATGCGATCGCCAAAGCATCGGCAGCATCTTGTTGGGGTTGGGCGGGGAGTTTTAATAACGTCTGCACCATATGTTGAACCTGGCTTTTTTCCGCAGCACCCGTACCCACCACAGCCTGTTTGATTTTTCGCGCTTCATACTCAAACACAGCCAACCCCAGGTTCGCGCCCGCAACGAGAGCAACACCCCGAGCTTGACCTAGTGTCAAAGCAGAAGACGCGCTTTTGGCCATGAAGACTTTCTCAATTGCCATCTCTTGGGGATTGTACTGCTGGATGATTTCTGTGACTCCAGCAAATATCTCTACTAATTTGCCTGCCAAGTCAGCTTTCGCGTCCGTTCTAATACAGCCACTCGCCACATAGACCTGACGCGAGCCTTGCGAGTCGATCAGACCAAATCCGGTCACCCGTGAGCCTGGGTCTATACCTAGGATTATTGCCATCGGTGCTGCGTCATGAAAGTTCTTCTGTTCCTGGGGTGCCCAGGCAGCTTACCACAAGCAACGAGTGTTACAGCTCGCTGCTACCAACCTACTCCTCTAGGTTTTCAGGGAAGCTGGCATTGGTATAGACGTTTTGAACATCATCCAGGTCTTCCAGGTTATCCATCAGCCGAATGACCTTTTCTGCCATATCTGCATTAAGCTCACTATAGTTTTGCGGTAGCATGGCAATTTCCGCATTAACGGGCTCGAAATCAGCTTCAATCAAAGCGTCCTTGACGGCCAGAAAGTCTTCAGGTGTCGTGAGTACCTCGACGGACCCATCTTCCGCAATGTCCACGTCATCGGCACCGGCATCTATCGCCAGCTCCATAACTTTCTCCTCATCGAGCCCCGGCGCGAAATTGAGCATACCTTTCCGATCAAACAGATAGGCGACAGACCCATCGGTGCCAAGATTTCCGCCCGCTTTGGTGAAGGCATGCCGGACCTCCGCTACCGTTCGGTTGCGGTTGTCGGTCATGGTTTCCACCAAGAAAGCCACACCGCCTGGGCCATAGCCCTCATAAGTCAGAGACACCAACTCACTACCTTCGAGGCCACCGGCGCCCCTGGCGATCGCTCGCTCCATGGTGTCTTTAGGCATTTGTGACGCTTTAGCCTTATCCACCACGGTACGCAGACCAGGATTATCCTCCAATACCCCACCGCCATCTCTGGCAGCAACAGTCAGTTCACGAATGATTTTTGTGAATACCTTTGCCCGCTTCGCATCTTGACCCGCCTTCCGGTGCTTGATGT
>JABMOJ010000162.1 GCA_013204195.1 SAR86 cluster bacterium | reverse complement strand
GTCAACATTGACCCAGCCAATATCAATATTCAGGCAACCATACCCTGTAAACGTGCGGCTTCTTCTCTCACCAATTCGGGCGAACCTAACAACTGTCGATTGGCGCCGATACGCTTAAACCAGTAGTGCAATCCCACAAGATCGGTAAAACCCATACCGCCGTGGACTTCCGTGGCTGTTTTCGCCACAAACCGACCGACTTCAGCTAGGTGCGCCTTCGCATGACAAGCGGTCACCCGCGATTCATCGGGCATATGATCAAGAGCATGACCTGCATACCAAACTAATGAACGGCAAGGCTCAAGGCTCGCGGCCATTTCCGCACACATATGTTTGACCGCTTGAAAAGAGCCAATAACTCGCTCAAATTGCTTACGTTGCTTGGCATAATCCACTGCCTGATCTAAGGCGTACTGGGCGGCACCTAACGTGTCAGCGGCTTGCATGACGCGTCCGGCATCCAGTACCTGATTAAAGACCCCAGGGTCTTGACTCACCAGCTCGGCGACGACGCCGTCAAACACCAGCTCGACCGTCGTACGTGTCTTGTCCACAGTCGTCAACAGTCGACGACTGAAGCCCTTCGCCGTGGCTTCGACAAAATACAAATGCTTCTCTCGCGTCGCCACCAGATAGCCGTCTGCTGCAGCATCCAGCGCAAAAATTGCTTTGCCCGTCAGCTTGCCCGATGAAAATTGGGTGCCCGCATCATTGCGCGCGCCAATCGCCTCCCCGAACGCGATACCGACTCGGTAGTCGCCTTGCGCCATAGCACCCAGCAGGGCCTCTTGTTGACCGCTTTGAATAAAGGCCAGGGGCGCCATCACCGCTGTACCCAAGAAGGGCGCCGGTGTTGCATGGTAACCCAGTGACTCCGCGACAATAGCCGCATCCAGACTACCCAAGCCAACACCGCCCATGTGCTCGGGGATGAGTAATGCGGGTATTCCCAGCTCCACCAGGCCTTTCCAGATGGCCCCGTCATCTATTTCAGCGGCGGCAATTTGTCGAACTGTCGCCAGCGGCGCCTGCTCGTCAAGAAAGCGATTGACGGTGTCTTGCAACAACGTTTGTTCCGAAGATAAGCCAAATTCCATCGTCAGTGCTCCTTAGGCCTTTGCCACTTTGGGTTCGCGGGGCAGATCGAGACCACGTTCACCGATAATGTTTTTTTGGATTTGGGAGGTGCCACCACCAATAATCAGACCCAGGAAGTACATATACTGATACTGCCAAGAGCCATTACCCCGCAGATAAGGATTGTCTTCGTAGGCGAGACCAATTTCACCCAGCACATCAATGGCGAAACCTTCCAACTCGTGCCGTAACTCAGTGCCCTGGAGCTTGACAATCATACCCGCCAGTCGTGCATCTTGGCCCTTGTTAATCCTCGCCGACAGCAAGCGCATGTCGTTGCAGCGCATCGCCAAAACCTGCCCTTGCAGCTTCATCAGACGATCTCGAAAGACTGGACTGTCCATGACTCTATGGCCGTCGATGGTCTCGGTTTCCATCAGTTTGATGATGCCCTTGAGGCGATTCTCGGCAGCATCTGGCGGCGCTAAGGAGCCGCGCTCATGCCCTAGAATAGCATTCGCGACCTGCCAGCCCTGGCCTCGGCGGCCGACAATTTGATCTTTCGGGACTCGAACATCGGTGAAAAAGACCTCATTGAAATTGGCATCACCGGTCATGTCTACCAGCGGCCGGATCTCTATGCCCGGCGTGTCCATACTGAACAGCAAGAAAGAAATACCCTGGTGTTTGGGCGCGTCGGGCTCGGTGCGGACCAAGCAGAATATCCAATCAGCGAGCTGAGCCGTACTGGTCCAGATCTTCTGGCCATTGATCACCCAGTCACCACCATCTAATTCTGCCTTGGTGGTCAGGCTTGCCAGATCACTACCCGCGCCCGGCTCCGAATACCCCTGACACCAAATCATCTCGCCCATAATAGTCGGTTTGATGAATTGCAGTTTCTGCCCCTCAGTACCCATCTCTAGGAGCACCGGGGTCAACATGGAAATACCCTGACCACCCAGTCCGGTACTGAGTTGTGCGGCGGAAAATTCCTCAGAAATGATGCGGGACTTGAGGATGTCCGGTTCGGCACCGAATCCACCATAAGCCTTGGGCACGGTCCGCGAGTGATAGCCGTTGTCTAGCAGCAACTTCTGCCACGCCAGCCCCTCGGCACCACGCATCGATGCTTGCGATGGCGACTTCTCTTGATGCGCCGCGATAAAACCTCGAACTTCCTCGCGAAAATCACTGTATTCGCTACCGTAAGACAGATCCATGCCTAACCCCCTTCGATTGAACCGCTATTGTACAGACTGCCTGATTGACCCTTGTTCCAAGGAGGACCAAGCCCACTCAGCAACCGGTACCCGTGAACGCCCGTAAAGCTACCATAATCTAGAGGCTGCGACTATCGACTGAATATAAAGCCTTCGCCCACACCCTTCCCGCCAGCGGACGATGCCATCAGCGAGAGGTTAAACGGGGCAAGAAGAGAGGGTATTACCCGGTCACATTACAGCGTAACGCGACCGGGGCTTGCGCAGCGCTCAGTCATAAACCGAGAGGCTCGCGTGAGACTATGGCTGGCTGCTGTAGTAACTTGCGAGGGCATCCATATCCGCGTCAGACAAGCTCATGGCCTGTCCAACCATCACGCCCGCCATACCGCCTTGTCGACCGCCAGCTTTATAGGCCTTTAATGAACTCACCAGATAGCCTTTGTTTTGGCCATTGAGCTTCGGATACAAGTCCATCAATGGCGCTGCACCGGCAGCACCATGGCAAGCTCGACAAACAATCTCTTTCGTAGGCGGCGCGACAACAGCGGCTGGCTTAGCGGCAACGGCCGGCTCGACAGCGCTGGCGAGCATCGGGACAAGTATCAATAAAGCGAGTAAGCGTTTCATACAATATTCCTTCAGTAATCATCATTCTTAGCGCGACACCCGATCTTATCTGGCGCACGCCGGCTTTTTTTCGTCTAGCGGTCTTCAGGTTATCTTACGGACCTTAAGGTCCATCGGACCTGTCAGAATTCGGTGAGCTTATCGCCACCAGCATTTACTTATCCCATCTGAGGTAGCTGTTGACCCAATCACGACCGAGCAGATAGGTGCCCAGCGACGCAGGCGCCATGGTAATGGAGGGCCTGGGTCGATGTCAAAATGTACCGCCGCGGCATTGAAATATAGCCCCGCCCGCCTACCGCAGGATTGTCTGTAGCGCTGTTCATGCTAAAGTCGGCGAGAGACCCATCACAGGCACCCCTCAATCGAATGATCATTGATCAAGTTCTCGGCCAGCTGGCCCAAGACAACTTAGTGAACTTCGCCGCGCCGTTGTTCGCGCTGGCTATTGTCATAGAGATCGGCTTGTCCCGCCAACAACAGCGCCAACTGTACAATGCCGCCGATACGCTGACCTCCTTAGCCATGCTGGTGTTCTCGGCGATCGCTGAGTTCCTACCGAAGATTTTCGCGTTTATGGCATTCTATGCGCTACATGAGATCAGTCCCTTGCGGGATCTTGTCGGTCGGCAATGGTGGGCCTGGGTCGCGCTCTTGCTCCTGGATGACTTTACTTACTACTGGTTTCATCGTGCCAACCACGAGGTTCGCGTGTTTTGGGCCGGGCATGTACCCCATCACTCCTCGGTCAGTCTCAACTTGGGTACCGCCCTGCGCCAGGGCGTCGGCGAGCGGCTGCACAAGTTCCTGTTCTGGCTCTGGCTGCCGCTTCTGGGGTTTGATGCGTTGATGATCTTCACAATGATTAGCCTCAATCTCATTTATCAATTTTGGGTCCATACCCAACTGGTGAGGCACCTACCTGCGCCGATAGAGCTGATATTTAACACGCCATCTCATCATCGGGTACATCACGCCTCTAACCTGACCTATCTGGATCGAAATCACGCTGGGGTACTGGTGATCTGGGACCGGCTATTTGGGACCTTTGCTGCCGAACGTGACGATGAACCGCCGGTCTATGGCCTCACGCACAATATCGACAGTCAGAATCCACTAACGGTGGCCACCCATGAATACGCGGCACTCTGGCGCGATTGCCGACGCGCCACAACTTGGCGAGACCGGCTCCGTTATCTCTGTTTAGCCCCCGGATGGCGTCATGATGGCGAAGACCGTCGGGCGAGTGTCTTGCGGCAGCTGCGCACAGACCTTAAACCATTAACCTGAAGGCGCTAGGTCATGACTCAACGCAACAAGCCCCAGCAAAGACTTTGCGCCAGCGCCCTTATGCTGGGGATCCTTCTTAGTGGCTGCGCCCACCGATCAATGGACTCGGCATCAGCCAATGGCCTAGACGTGGCGGTAGCGTGGAAACAAACTGCCGCTGAATATGAGGCGCTGTATTACCAGGCCTACAACCTGGCACGGATGCAGCTGCAAGGGGCCCTTGATCGTCGGCAGCCTGGCGAGCCGACTCTGGCAGTCATTCTCGACATGGACGATACTATTTTGGATACCCGTGACTACTGGGCCCAATTACTCAAAGCTGACCAGGATTTCTTCGATGACCAACGCTGGGATGACTGGATACCGCAGAACCGAGTGCGAGCTGCACCCGGCGCCCTCAATTTTCTTCAGTTCTGCGCGGCCAACCAGGTTGAGGTCTTTTATGTCACAAGCCGTAATCAAGGCGACCCCACTTATCAGTACGCCCTGGCTCACCTGATCGAGAACGGCTTTCCCAATGCTGACACCGATCACCTGACCGTACTG
>JABMOJ010000161.1 GCA_013204195.1 SAR86 cluster bacterium | reverse complement strand
GGTCAAGTCACTGGTCGAAAGTCACGGCGCCAAGTGGTCCGAGGCATTGAATCGTGAGAACACGTTGGTGGCGGTGAATCAGACGATGGTGGATTATCAACATTTCATCCATGCCGGCGACGAAGTGGCCTTCTTTCCTCCAGTAACCGGCGGCTAGTGATGCAGACCAGAATCAGCGTTCAGACAGCGGTATTTGACGTAGGAGATGAAACCCGGGAGTTGGGGCGAGTCTCGAATCAGGTGGGCGCGATTACGAGTTTTACGGGACTGGTACGTGACATTAACGAAAACGCTGGCGTCAGCGGCCTGTTTTTGGAGCATTACCCGGGCATGACCGAGAAGCAGATTGCGCAAATTATCACTGAGGCCGGCGAGCGCTGGCAGGTTCTGGCGGTCACTGTGATCCATCGGGTGGGTGAATTGTTGCCCTCAGAGCCCATCGTCTTTGTTGGCGTTGCGAGCCTACATCGGGGCGACGCATTTAATGCCTGTGAATACATTATCGACTTTCTCAAGACTCGAGCCGCGTTCTGGAAGAAAGAGCAATCCGTAGACGGGCCCCGCTGGCTCACTACGCGAGATAGTGATGTCGAAACGGCCAACACCTGGCGCTCAACACAAGGTTAAGTTAATTAAGTTACGGTGAGCTGTTGATGGCTGCCCACCGCAATGCCGTCCGTTGTCCAGTCGCCAATTTGATAGCGATACAGGCGCAGAGTCGGGAAGCCGACGGCCGCCGTCATGCGTCTAACTTGCCGATTTCGGCCTTCTCGAATGGTCAAGGCGATCCAGGATGTGGGAATATGTTTTCGTTCCCTAATGGGCGGCTCACGAGGCGGTAGGGGTTCAGACGCGAGTAGTCTGGCATCAGCTGGGCGAGTCATTCCATCCTTCAACAGGACGCCCTTGCACAGTTGGGCCAGCGCTTGTGGTGTAATAGTGCCCTCAACCTGGGCCCAATAGGTCTTCGCGAGTTTGAAGCGGGGATTGCTGATTCGAGCTTGTAGCTGTCCATCATCGGTGAGCAACAGCAGCCCCTCCGAGTCTCGGTCAAGTCGCCCAGCGGGATAAACAGCGGGCACATTGATAAAGTCCTTCAGCGTCGATCGACCCTCAATGGGCCGAAACTGACTGAGGACGTCAAAGGGCTTGTTAAAGACGATCAGGATCGACATGAGTGTACGCTGATGATCGGTTGGGGGCCTGGCATCGAATAGTTCAAAGTTAGGTTGAGTATCAATGATAGCGTCTTTAGCCGGTGGTTATCAGCGGTTTTTTAAGCGCGCGAGTTAGCCATGTACAGTTCACCCGAATGGGCCGATCGACCCGAAATATTTTTAGCTGTGGTAGATTCCGTTTGTGTGTTGACGATGCTGCGCCGCCGGCAGCTAATGATAGCTGTGTGAGGATCCCTATTCATTGGGCCTGGGGCCTAGCGCGGTTCTATTTTTGTCAATTCGTGATTCGTTAAGTGCAAACCCCTTGATTAATTTAGAAAAACCGCCATATCCCTGTCACTAGGCAATTGCAGTCCTTTTTGAAATCACCCTACAAAGAAATGGTTTTATCCCAGCCGATTTTCTGCTGGAATGGAAAGATATAGCTATCGACAGATATCTGTCGAGAAGATGATCCGCGTCGTTATGGACTAAGAGTGGCATGAGTAAGGTAGATGATATCCAGGTAAACCTATCACAAGACGTTTTATCGCCAATTCGGTTGTTGCGGGAAGTAGCGGGGCCGACTAACAGTAGCGATGACGGCGATCAGGATGGCAATCACCGCGGCATAGATACCGTGGTCGAACGGGCCAAGCCGCAATTGAAGTCGCCGGCAATGTACAAGGTGGTTTTGCTAAATGACGATTATACCCCGATGGAATTTGTCATAGAGGTTCTGCAAACATTCTTTGCGATGAACCGAGAGAAGGCCACTCAGATTATGTTGATAGTACATACGGCGGGTCGAGCAACCTGTGGGATTTATACCCGGGATATTGCTGAGACCAAGTCGGCTCAGGTCAATCAATTCGCGCAAGACAGCCAGCACCCGTTGGTGTCTGATGTCGAGGCGGTAGATGATTGAACTGTGGTTCCCTGCCAATGCCTGATAGAAATGATCTTGAGCGGAAATTCAAGTTTTGAAAGAACAAGTTTGAAAGAACAAGTTTTGAAAGAACAAGTGCTATTGAGAAGTACAAAGTACAAAGTAGAACGTAGAACGTTCAGAGCAGAAAGCAGAAAGTACAAGAATTTAAAAGTGCATAGCGCCTAACGTCGGTGCTAAAGCCCTAGGCTCACCTGTTGTTGGGTAGCCAGGCACAAACCGGTCAATGGCCCAGTAGGGCTGAGAAAGTCTTAATCAGGAAAAGTAAATGCTTAGTAGAGACCTCGAAGTAACATTGAATTTAGCGTTCAAGGACGCCCGCGCCAAGCGTCATGAGTTGATGTCAGTGGAGCATTTGTTGTTGGCGCTGCTGGACAATGCCGTCGCCGTAGAGGTGTTGCGCGCATGTGGTGCTGACCTAGAGACTTTACGCAAAGAGTTGCAGGATTTTTTGGATGCGACTACGCCGCTCATTCCTGCGAGCGAGACCGATCGCGAGACTCAACCGACACTCGGATTTCAGCGTGTTCTTCAGCGAGCCGTGTTTCATGTGCAGTCGTCCGGTCGAAAGGAGGTTACCGGGGCCAGCGTGCTAGTCGCGATTTTCAGCGAACAGGAAAGTCATGCGGTTTATATTCTCAAGCAACAGGAAGTTAATCGAATTGATGTGGTGAATTTCATCGCGCACGGGACACCTAAAGTCGCTGGCCAAGAGGATGTTGATTCCGCGGAGCAGGTCAATGAAAACGGCAGCGCTGAGGAAAAGGCGCCCAGTTCGTTGGAGCAATTTGCAAGCAATCTCAACGAACAAGCACGCAAGGGTTTGATCGATCCCCTGGTAGGTCGGCAGGACGAGATAGAGCGGGTCATCCAGACGCTGTCTCGTCGACGCAAGAACAATCCCTTGCTGGTTGGTGAATCTGGTGTTGGTAAGACGGCCATCGCTGAAGGTTTGGCAAAGATGATCGTTGATGGCAAAGTACCTGATGTCATCAAAGATAGTGTCGTCTACTCGCTGGATCTCGGTGCGCTTCTGGCCGGGACTAAGTATCGTGGTGACTTCGAAAAGCGCCTGAAAAACCTTCTGGCTGAGTTAACCAAAAAGCAAAACCAAATTCTCTTTATTGATGAAATTCATACGATCATTGGCGCCGGTGCGGCATCTGGCGGAGTGATGGACGCTTCTAACTTACTCAAGCCGTTGTTGGCGTCAGGAGACCTTCGTTGCATGGGGTCAACAACCTATCAAGAATACCGTGGCATTTTTGATAAAGACCGGGCGCTATCACGCCGATTTCAGAAAATCGATGTGACTGAACCTAGCGTGGAAGATACCTACCAGATCCTGAAAGGCTTGAAATCGCGGTTCGAAGAGCACCATAACCTCAAGTATACGGATAAGGCTTTACGCGTGGCGGCGGAATTGGCTGACCGCTATATCAATGATCGGTTTATGCCTGACAAGGCAATCGATATTATCGACGAGGCAGGAGCTTTTCAGCAAATACAGCCAGCCAACAAGCGTAAGAAAGTGATCAATGTCAGTGACGTTGAGAAAATGGTGGCCAAGATTGCGCGCATACCGCCAAATACGGTGTCATCTTCAGATAAAAAAGCGCTAAAAGATCTTGAGACTAATCTTAAGATGGTTATTTTTGGTCAAGACGAGGCTATTAACACCTTGTCGGGTGCCATCAAGCTATCAAGGGCGGGCCTAAAGGACAGTGATAAGCCCATTGGTTCCTTTCTGTTTGCCGGCCCAACCGGGGTTGGCAAGACCGAAGTCTGTCGACAGCTTGCCGGTATCATGGGTATCGAGTTGATTCGTTTCGATATGTCCGAATATATGGAACGTCATTCCGTCTCCAGGCTGATCGGCGCACCGCCTGGTTATGTCGGCTTCGCTCAGGGCGGGTTGTTGACCGACGCCATCGACCACCAGCCCCATTCCGTG
>JABMOJ010000160.1 GCA_013204195.1 SAR86 cluster bacterium | reverse complement strand
TCCTGTTCCAGGCGCGGCAGCTGGAGAGCGACGTGGTCTTCTACGCCGCCATCCTCGCTGGCGTGGGCGGGCTGGCCGCCTATCTGTGTCCGGCCAATGGCCGCCGCAGCAAATTGGATTTAGCCATGGGGGCGGCAGGGCTCGTGGCCGGCTTCCTCTCCCGCGGGCTGGTGCTCGGGGTGGCGTACCCTCTGGTCTCGCTCTTTCTGGCCCTGGGCATCATGCTGGCGATTGACGTCAGGCTGACGCTATACCTCATGCTGTCCATTCCCCTGTTTGCGTTCATCACCTATTTCTTTCGCATGGCGACTCGGCGGGTCTACCGTCGAATTCGCAACACGGTCTCACAGCTCAACCAGAACCTGCAGGAAAACCTCAGCGGCATGCAAGTGGTCCAGCTGAGTAACCGCGAGCGTCAAAACCTCGCCACCTACCAAGCGATCAACAAGACTAACCAGGATCAGGAAATTCACGCGATCTACCTGGAAACCGGTTATGGCGCCTTCACCGACAACATGATCAATCTGGCCCTAGCGGTCATTATCTGGTTTGGCGGTGGCGCCGCCCTGCAGGAGACGATCTCTTTGGGCAGTATCGTCCTCTTCAGTCAGTTTATCGATATGTTCATTCGCCCGATCCGAGTGCTGGGCATGCAATACAATGTTATGTTTCGCGCCATGGCCAGTGCCGAGCGAATTTTTCAGGCCCTGGATTGGCATGAACAGGTACGCGAACCATTAAACCCGGTCAAGCTACCCGCACGCATACAGGGCAAGCTCGAATTCCGCCACCTGACCTTTGGCTATGATATCGACCAACCGGTATTGAAAGATGTGTCGTTTACCATTCAACCTGGTGAAAAGCTCGCCATTGTTGGCCCCACGGGTTCCGGCAAAAGCACCCTGATCAGGTTGTTAGGTCGATTTTACGATTTCCCTGATAACACCATTTTCCTCGATGATATTGATTTGAACCGGCTTCATTCCAGCGCCGTGCGGCAGAAGATCGGGGTGGTCCTACAAGACTTTCATATTTTCTCTGGCACCGTGCTGGAAAACATCATTCTGGGCAACCCTAATATCAGCCGCGAGAAAGCCATTGAATCGGCGCGGCTCGTTAATGCCCATGAGTTTATCGAGGCCCTACCCCAGCAATATGACGAACCCTTAGTCGAACGTGGTCAAAACCTATCTCAGGGCCAGCGACAGCTGCTGGCCTTTGCCCGCGTGTTAGCGGCAGATCCAGAGATCCTGATCCTGGATGAAGCTACGGCCAGCATCGATACAGAGACCGAACAGCTTATTCAGGCTGCGCTCCATGAGATTATGAAAGATCGAACCTCTATCCTGATTGCCCACCGGCTGCAGACCATTCAAGAAGCTGACCGAATTCTGGTATTGAAAGATGGAGCGGTGAAAGAGTTAGGAACCCATATTGAATTGATGGCGCAGCAAGGTGTTTACTACACCTTGAATCAGTTGCAATTTCAGGACGTCTCCATCAAGGCCTGACTTATTCTACCTGGACTACTTTATTGTTCCCGTGGTTCACCGTACTATCAGGCCACCAATAGGGAGCAAGTATGGCAGCAAACCGTAAACTAAAATTGACCGAGAAACTCAACTACGGTGTCGGTCAGACTGCCGAGGGATTGAAGAATACCGCCTTCGGGTTGCTGGTATTGTTCTACTACAACCAGGTGTTGGAAGTCTCCGGCACGCTCTGTGGCCTGGCACTGGGTATTGCGCTGATTTTTGACGCCATTACAGACCCGCTGGCGGGTTCACTGTCGGATAACTGGCGATCGCGCCTAGGGCGACGTCACCCGTTTATGTACGCTTCGGCTATTCCCTTGGGCATCTGCTTTTATCTGTTATTCAGCCCGCCGACACTTGGCGAGACCGGCCTGTTTATCTGGCTGATCGTGTTTGCCGTATTGACCCGCACGGCTATGACCCTTTATCACGTACCCCATATTGCTCTGGGCGCGGAGCTGACTGAAAATTTCGAGGAACGAACCGTAATCGTCAGCTTTCGCCTGGTGTTTGGTACCCTCGGCGGACTTATCGCCGTCGCTTTGGCCTTCTTGGTGTTTTTTGCCGCTAGCGAAGAATTCCCCAACGGTCAATTGAACGGGGCCGCTTACACGCCCTTTGCACTGACGCTGTCAGCGCTGATGGTGGTCACCATCTGGTTATCGGCCTGGGGCACGCGCAAGCAAATACCCTTTCTGCCCCAACCCATTGGCGAGGCTGAGCCCTTCAGCTTTATGCGGGTATTTACCGAAGTGCGGTTAGCGCTACAAAACCGGTCCTTTCGTTGGCTCTTTATTGGCGTGATCGTCGTCTTTCTGATGGTCGGCGTCGACGGTGCCTTGAGCTTGTATGTTAATACCTACTTCTGGGAACTTAAACCTGCCGCCATCTTCGTCTATGCGATTGCCGCACCTATTGGCGTTGTTATTGGCAGCCTGTTCACTCGCAGTATTCATGCCCGGTGGGGCAAGAAACCGGGGGTCATTTTTGGCACCTCCGCATGGGCCATTTGTCAGATACTGCCCATTCTGTTGCGCCTGCTTGATTTCTTTCCCGCCAATCATACCTCTGAACTACTGGTGTTACTGGTCATCATCAAGTTTATCCAGGGCCTAACCGTGGTCCAGGCGCTAATCAGCTTTGGCTCGATGGTGGCCGACATCGCCGACCAGCACGAACTGGCCACCGGCAAACGTCAGGAAGGGATCTTCTTTGGCGCCTCGTCATTCTCGAACAAGAGCGCCTCAGGGCTTGGTACTCTCGCGGCTGGTGTTGCCCTTGACCTCATTCACTGGCCAACAGGCAAAGCGATACAATCGGCAGCGGATATACCCGCCGAAACCCTGACCCAACTTGCGCTACTGTCGGGTCCGATCATATCGGGATTCGCAGCCGTCTCTGTCTGGTGTTACAGCCATTATGATTTAAGCCGACATGAGCACCAAAATATTTTGCAACAGCTCACCCAACGGCGCGCGCAGGCTAAAACCATAACCGAAGAATCAACCAACGAAGGAGATCTCTATGAGTGAATTTGAAGGTAAGGTCGTCATTATCACCGGTGCTGGCGGCGGGCTGGGTAAAGCCCATGCGTTGGAGTTTGCCAAGCGTGGTGCCAGCGTGGTGGTGAATGACCTGGGCGGCAGCGTTGATGGGGCAGGTGGAAGCGATGCTGCCGATCTGGTGGTCGCTGAAATCACGGCAGCGGGTGGCCGCGCGATTGCCAACAAGGCCTCAGTCAGCGACAAGGCGGGTGCTCAAAGTATTGTTGACGATGCCGTCGCCGCCTTCGGCACCATCGATATTTTGGTCAACAATGCCGGTATTTTGCGGGACAAATCTTTCAAGAACATGACACTGGCAGAGTGGGACCTGGTGCTGGCGGTACACTTGGACGGTACTGCCTATGTG
>JABMOJ010000011.1 GCA_013204195.1 SAR86 cluster bacterium | reverse complement strand
GTATTAGGCTCGTTCACTGAGAAAACTTTCGAGATCCAGCACCGCGCCGATCAGCATTAATCAGACACATCAACTCAGGTGGTGAAGCTCAAGCCCCAGGTTAACACCCCACCTGTTCTCGTCAGTCTGAGATGTTCGGGGCTCAGCGACCCGCTGGCTATAAACTTACAATCACGAACGGCCGAACATGGCCTAGGGTGGTATCACCCCCAAACAGAAGTTGGCCATGGTGACCTGACCTCTAATTTTGCAGCAAGTTATGGATGGGGGGATTACCAAAGCTCCAGCCGTAGAACTGAGGTTTTACTGAGCAGTGAAAGTTCGGCCAAGGCAGAAACCGTCACCTGCCTATTAGCAATGTAGCCAAGAGCCAATTCCACCGAACGACGCAATACAATATTTCCACTTTATTCCTTGACTTTCAAAATACTATAAAATAATACTGATTTTGGCTAGAAAAACAAGTCGCGAAACTCGGACCGGTTCCTACGGTTTCGTGAGATGACGAAAGAACAATTGCATAGCGTTAAAAACTAACAGTGGTTGCTAACAAGGGGATGACGATGTCTATTAGATTTAATAAGTCCTTGAAGGATAGTGTTCGGCTCATAACAGGATGTGCAGTGGCGAGTGTCATGTGGGTGACTGGAAGTGCCCATGCCGCCTCTGGGGTGATCGAAGAGGTCGTGGTCACAGCCCAGCGCATCGAGGAAAGCGTCCAGGATGTACCGATTGCTGTTAGTGCGTTCAGCGGCCAGATGATGGAAGACCGGCAGATTCTCAGTCCCTCTGATCTGCAGTTCGCGACACCGAACGTGTCGTTCACGGCAACTAACTTCGGCGGTTCCAGCTTCAGCATCCGCGGGATCGGCCGTCTTGTTATCGCCGGGTCCGGCGAGAATGGGGTCTCTATTCACCAAAATCAGATCGCTGTGCCCACCAGTCTGACCACTGTCGAGTTTTACGACCTAGAGCGGATTGAGGTGTTGCGAGGCCCCCAGGGCACCTTGTTTGGCCGTAACGCAACTGGCGGCGCGGTAAACATGGTTACGAAAATGCCCGAATATGACGCTGTCAAAGGCTTCATCGATGGCGAATACGGTGACTACTCCAACCAGCGTCTCAAGGGCGCGTTGAACATTCCGATCACCGACTCCTTTGCTGTGCGCGTGGCAGGCATGGTCTTGAGCCGCGATGGATATATCGAAAACACGGCCTACGGCCAGCAAGGTAGCTGTGTTACGCCCGGTACCACCTTGGTAGATGCCTACGGTAGTGATCCCGCGAACGCGGCATTGCCGAACAAGGCCAACATCCTCTCGGGCGCTGTTAATCCAGCTGTTCTGTCCCCTTGTACGATTGACAATATCGACGATGACCTTGATGGACGCGACATCTACACCTTCCGCGTCACGGCCTCATGGGACATTACCGACGAGGCCAAATTCTGGTTCCAGTACTCTAAATTCAACGAGGATGACGACAAGATCAGAATCACCAACCAAGTCTGCTCAACGAACGATCTACCCACCGTCGGTTGTGAACCCGACGCCTTCGGCTTCGACACTCCGCACAACGGTTCGACAACCGGGGGACTGTTCGGCGGCTTGAATGAGGCCGTGCTCCTCGGGACACCGAATCCTTATAGTGGCTTTGTCAAAAATGCGACAGGTTTCCGTCAACAGCACACAGACTTCGAACCCATGTACAAGTACGACGAAGACCTGTACACACTAGGATTTTCCTACGATTTCGAGAAACTTCGGTTCGGTATTTTGGCAGGCTACTCGAAGCAAGACTATGTCGCCCGACAAGATTACCTGATGGACGTCGGCAACGTACTCTTCGCGACAACGGCTAACCCAAGCGGTCTTTGGCCTACCTCGGAAACGGCCGGCTATTATGCCGGCTCTGACTGGACCAGCCCCACCTGTAACTGGAATGACGGTACAGCGGGCATTTTCGGCGGCTGCGTGCACGACTCGGACCCAACCCGGGTGCAGGCCTTTGACCAGAGTGACAGCAGCAGCAAATACACGACCGTGGAAATGAAAGTTGAATCCGATCTCGACGGGCGATTCAACTTTATAGCGGGGGTCAATTACTCGGAATACGAGGGCTACGGTGATTACTACGTGAATGCCAACACCCTTGACCTTGTCGGGCTTTACGGCGTGCCAAAACTCGGCTTTCCGCCACTGTATCCGACGATGTACTCCTCAACCAGCAATCCCAATGGTGATGGCAATCATGGCGATTCCTTTGCCTATTTCGGCGAGGTCTACTTCGATGTCACTGACAAGATCAAACTGACCGTCGGCCTGCGGCGCAACGATGATCACAAGGAAGTGAGTGACAGCGGCGTGCTCTACAACGCGTTGAATCTCGGCATACCCGACGTGGATTGGTTGCGTTCCTATCTCGTTTATTACGGTTTGCCTGCATCTAATTTAGACAAGCTCTACTCATCTGCCGCGGACATCACTGCTGCCGAAGCGACCGCTCCTGCGAGCGCCGAACGTCTTGCGATTGCGCAGGCTGTGCCACTAGTCCCCGCTTTTAATGAGCAACGGGTCTTAACCGGCAGCCCCAGCGCGACGGATTTCAAGTCTACAACCGGGCGTATCGGTCTCGACTGGCAGGTCAACGACGACATCATGGCGTATGCCTTCTTTACTCGTGGTTACAAGCCCGGTGGATTCAATCCACCACAGAACGCGACACTCGCGACCGAAACCGTGAAGTACATCTTTGATTCAGAGAAGGTAGACGCCTTCGAAATCGGCATGAAGAACACGCTGATGGATGGCACGCTGGTGGTCAATGGCGCTGCCTTTACCTACAAGTATGAAGGCCTACAAACCACGCGGATTCGTAACAATAACTCCATCAACGACAACATCGATGCGAAAATTCAAGGTCTCGAGCTTGAGGTCTTCTGGCTACCAGAGTGGGCACCTGCTGTGTCCATCGACGCATCTTATGCCTACCTCGATGCCACTGTCGACGGCTCGGTGTCTCTGGACCCGTTGAACCGAACAGCCGGCAACCCCGACTACGTTACGTTAAAGAATATCGATCCCGGTTCGGCAACGGGCGTGAACTACATCGCAAAAGCATCTGATATCACTGACGTAATCGTTCAGGCGGCCTACAATACAGCCTGTGCGGCGAACAGCGATTTGAATCCAAATGCTGGGACGACCTGCCCTGATGTGTTGCCGGGAACGGTGTACACGGATATCACGGGCGTGGATCATATTCCCACATACATGTCTCGGAACTTCCTGGTGGGTGCTGGGGTTGAAGTTTCAGACGGGCTGAACACCAACCTCGATGGTAACCAGTTGCCCAACGCACCAAAAAATAACATTCACTTAGGTGTGGCCTACACGGTGCCTGTGGACGCGCTGCAAGGATCCGTAATCTTTCGTTGGGATTACTCCTGGCGCGACGACCAGTATGCTCGTGAGTTCAACACTGTCGGTGACCAAATCGACGCCTGGGATCAGCACAATGCCTCAATCATCTATGAAAGTACTGATGGCCACTGGCAGGGTCGTTTGTGGGTCCGCAACGTGCTCAACGACGACAACGTCACCGGCAAGTACCTGACATCGGATACCTCTGGCTTCTTCAGAAACTATTTCCTGACTGAGCCACGGATTTATGGTGCATCACTGCGATACAGCTTCGGCGAGTAACCGACAATAGCTGTGCGAAAAACCCGCGGCAATCCGCGGGTTTTTTTTGCACTGCATTCCCCTTGTTTTTCAGATTTTGGAATATTCGGGTCAAAAGCGAAGTGCGTCGAAAGATTTATCAAGTCGGGTTGGGTTATTTGGGGTTCCAATCCAAAGAAAAGGTTTTCTAATAGCGAGTCGCAACTTGTTTCGATGTACAAAAAGAACATATATCAACGATTTTCGGGCCTTGCCAAATAGAGGGAGCAAACATGAGATTCCTCTTACCGTACGGTTATGTAGGCGACTCGTAAATGCTAAAATTGGGCTATCTATTTTGGAGTTATTTGGATGGCTCACGGACTTAAGACAGGTGGCCGTCAGGTCGGAACACCCAACAAAAATCTCACCGCACTGCGCGACAGGCTGGCGTCTAATTACCCAGATTATGACCCGCTGATAGCGTTAGCCGAAATCGCTTTAGATCAGTCAAATGATTTGAGTGTTCGAATCGACTGCCACAAAACAATCGCTGCCTACGTTCATCCTAAGATGAGAACTTCAGCGCCTGTTGAGCAAATGGACTCGAATATCGTGATCAATATCGTTAATCCGCACGATGGGCATTGAGGCGATTCCCTCAAGTGCATTGAAATACACCTTTAATCCAGGCCCATTTATTAATAGTCAGTTGCAATAATCGCACGGCACGTTGACCTTGCCGTCGAATTTAGAAAAATAACTATGAAAAATTCTTCGCTTGTGCTGATGAGGCCGACCTATCTGTAGCGCAATAATTGGCCCAATCTGCCATCAGCGAGGTCCGTTTGGTAAAGTGAGAGCCCCGCTGATACGCACGCTCAACCGCATCAGGTAGTTGGTGTGCCAGAGAATGTTCAGCAACCTCTCGTGGGTAGTCCGTCATCTCCGCAGCCCACATGCGAAAAGTAGTACGAAAGCCATGCACCGTGATTCTAGCGCCGTCTGTGTCAACCCAATCGCTGAGATCATCCTTCCTCATACGACGGATTACTGCCGTCAAGGTCATATCAGACAATGGCTGCCCCCTAGTTCCGGGGAATACAATGTTGCTAACTTTTGGCAAAGCCTCGACTACCCTGACCGCTGCGTCGCTGAGGGGTATTTGATGCTCCCGCCCGGCCTTTATGCGCGATGCTGGGATTGTCCAAAGCCTCTCATCCAAATCGAACTCTCCCCACTGAGCACCGCGCACATCCCCGGAGCGACAGGCTGTTAGAATCAGGAGTTCGAGAGCCTGAGCGGCGACACCCGCCCGCCCCCTTAATGAGTGAACAAACGCACCAGCTTGCTGCCATGGTAGCGCCGGATGATTCTTCGTCCGTTTAGTTTTACTGATGGTCGCTAACAGATTTTCGAGATGGCCCTTCCATCGGGCCGGATTCTCGCCACTACGATAACCACTGGTTGTTGCCCAACCCAGAACGGACTCTATACGGCCACGCACACGCGTCGCTGTTTCGGTCTTTTTTTCCCATATAGGAGCAAGACACTTTACGACCAGTCCCGTATCAACATCGCCAACTGGTAATGCGCCAAAAACGGGGCTCGCGTAGGTTTTGAGCGTGCTGCTCCATTGATTGGCATGTTTTTCATTTTTCCAACCTGCCCGCTGGGCAAGAATGTAGCCCTCGGCGCATTGGTCAAACGTCATCATATTGGATGACGCGAGCTTTGCAGCAACCTGCTGCCTGTTTCTGGCAAGTAACGGGTTGACCCCATCCAATAGCAGGCGCCGCCCCTCCAATGCCTTCTGCCGGGCTTCAGCTAAACTGACTGTATGAGTAGGACCAAGGCCCATAGCATAAGGC
>JABMOJ010000159.1 GCA_013204195.1 SAR86 cluster bacterium | reverse complement strand
GCCGAATGCTGGGCAGTGGGATAACTCTCAGGTGATGATCGAGATCCTGACGTTAGAGAAAGAAAAGGCCAGATTACTGGGTTTTGACAACTATGCGGAGCTGTCGTTGGCGACCAAGATGGCAGAGTCCACAGACCAGGTATTGACGTTTTTGAACGATCTGGCAACCCACGCAAAACCGGCAGCGGTGACTGAGTTTGATGAGCTCTGCGAATTCGCAAGAACCGCTTTCGGCGCTGTGGAAATCAATCCCTGGGATTTGGGCTTTTATGCCGAGAAGCTCAAAGAAAGTAAGTTCAGTGTCTCTGATGAGGCCTTGCGCCCCTATCTGCCTGCACCGACAGTCATTCTGGGTATGTTCGAGGTGGTCAGTCGATTGTTCGATCTGGAGGTCGTGCAAGTCGAGGATATTAAAACCTGGCACCCTGACGTGACCACTTATAATATTTTCAGAAATGGCGCCTTGATCGCCCGCTTTTACCTGGATTTGTATGCCCGCCAGCACAAACAGGGTGGTGCCTGGATGGACGATTGCCGCGTTCGACGTCTGCGCGCTGATGGCAGCTTGCAATTGCCGGTGGCATATCTAACCTGCAATTTTTCTGCGCCAGTGGGCAGTCAGGCGGCACTGCTGACCCATGATGAAGTCGTCACGCTGTTCCATGAATTTGGCCATGGCCTACATCATATGCTGACTCGAGTAGCTTGTGCGGATGTTTCCGGCATCAACGGCGTCGCGTGGGATGCGGTAGAGTTGCCGAGTCAGATCATGGAGAACTGGTGTTGGCAAAAAGAGGCCCTGGCGTTCATCTCCGGTCACTATGAGACAGGTGAACCGCTTCCGACAGCGTTGCTGCAAAAAGTTTTGGCCGCTAAAAACTTTCAGTCCGCCATGCAGATGGTGCGTCAAGTGGAGTTTTCCCTGTTTGATTTCCGTCTTCGCTGTGAGTTTGATCCCGCTCAAGCGCAACAGATACAAAAGCTGCTGGACGAGGTGAGATCCCGTGTGGCCGTCATGCAAGCGGCACCGTTCAATCGGTTTCAACATGGTTTTGGTCATATCTTTGGTGGTGGCTATGCTGCAGGGTATTACAGCTATAAGTGGGCTGAGGTCTTGTCGGCAGATGCGTTTTCGCGGTTCCAGCAAGAAGGGATATTCAATCGTCAGACTGGTGAGAAATTTTTGGCGACAATCCTTGAGCAAGGCGGGTCCGAGGCGCCCATGGACATGTTTGTGGCGTTTATGGGTAGAGAGCCTGAGATCACCGCGCTGTTGCGTCAGGAGGGGATCCTTGACTAGTCGAAAACGTTTTATCGCGGGTGCTATTTGTCCCCAATGCGGCGTCGAAGATCTTATTTATGTGGTGCAAACCGCCGCGGGTCAGAGTCGGCACTGCAATCAGTGCGACTTCAAGCAGAACCTGGATGATTTGCCGGTGGCCAGTACCGAGAAGGCCGTGGGTGACTGGCAACCCATCAAATTAAGGGACTGATGCTCGGCTACTCGAGGGCGCTATCCGCGGGAGGCCCCCTTGATTTGTCTGGCGGGGTTGCAAATGCCAAAATTCGTCGATAATTACTCGAATAGCTGCCTATTTAGCGCCCCCAAACCTTGAGAAACCCGTCGGCGTTGCTATAATTGCGCCGGTTTCTTGTCTATACAGTTTCGTGATATTGCATATCCAGGTGCGTGATAAGTTACGCCTGCTGTGGCGATCGTGTTAGTATGCGCCCGATTTCCTGCTTCTAGGGGGTTGCCAGTCAACGCAGTGCATGCGGCGAGCGTAAACCGTAACCGCTGCGACTGCGTATTCAGCGTTAGTTATTCGCGAAAGTTTTAATGTCCGGCCAGCAGTGGCTGCCCGGATGGTGATTATTCAAAATTGGAGTTCTTGGGATGGATAAAGCGAAACAGAGTAAGTTGTTAGTTGCTTTGTCGCTGCTACTGCCCAGCAGCGTTGTACACGCTGATTGGTCGGTGAACATGAGACAAGGGGTTACCGATATTAGCCGCCAGGTATACGACCTGCATATGCTGATCTTTTGGGTCTGCGTGGTGATTGGCGCGCTGGTATTTTCGGTGATGATCTATTCTATGCTGGTGCATAGAAAGTCTTTGGGTGCAGTGCCCGCTGATTTTCACGATAACACTAAAATCGAGATTCTCTGGACCATCGTCCCCGTGATTATATTGGTCGCAATGGCGATCCCTGCGACGAAAACACTCACCGCCATGTACGATGCTGGTAATGCCGAGATCGATATTGAGGTTCGTGGTTTGCAGTGGAAATGGCAATACACCTATCTGAACGACGATCCTACCAAGGAAGTGAAGTTTATCAGCTCTTTGCTGACCCCTCAGGAAGAAATCAAAAATGAGGTTCGCAAGCGCGAGCACTACCTGTTGGATGTGGACAACGAACTGGTTATTCCAATTAATACTCGTGTGCGTTTTCTGGTGACCTCTGGCGATACCTTGCACGCCTGGTGGGTGCCTGATTTTGCGATCAAGCGCGACGCTATCCCGGGTTTTGTTCATGAAGCCTGGACCGTAGTAGACACGCCGGGTACCTATCGTGGCCAGTGTGCGGAATTGTGCGGCAAGGAGCATGGATTTATGCCCGTCGTGGTTCGCGCAGTCGAGCGTGCTGAATACGACACCTGGCTGGCAGGCAAGCAAGAAGAAGCCCGCCTGGTCTACGAGACCGTGGGTAAAGAATGGACCGATGAAGAGTTGATGGTAAAAGGTGAAGATGTTTACGGTCGCGTTTGTGCCGCTTGTCACCAGGCTAACGGCCAAGGACTGCCGCCCGCATTCCCATCCCTCGTCGGTAAAGGGCTTGCGGTTGGCCCGATTGCTGACCATCTGGATATTGTCTTGAATGGTAAAGCGGGTACGGCAATGCAATCGTTTAAGGGGCAGTTGAATGCCGCTGAAATTGCTGCAGTTGTAACCTATGAACGAAACACTTGGGGCAATACCATGGGTGATTCCATCCAGCCACGAGAAGTGAATAACATGATGAGCACCGGCCAGTAGTCAGGAGATTCAGGATGAGCGCAATTATTGAAGAACACCACCACGACGACCATCATCATGGTCCGGCCAAGGGCCTGATGCGATGGGTGTATACCACCAACCACAAAGACATCGGTACCCTGTACCTATGGTTTAGCTTTGCCATGTTTCTTCTCGGCGGAACGTTTGCCCTGGTGATTCG
>JABMOJ010000158.1 GCA_013204195.1 SAR86 cluster bacterium | reverse complement strand
TGCCAGCATAGGTCAACTTGTCGAGGTTGATCACACTATGCGGGGTGTGGTCTAACAGGTGGCGAATGACAGCACTGCCGATAAATCCGGCGCCACCGGTGACTAAAATTTTCATACACGTAACTCCAGAATGATACGTTTGGACGACATGACGGCCCTATATTTTTAATTCAAGCTCGCGGCATTACCGCAACAACTTACGACTACCTGCCATAGACATCTTCGAATCGGACAATGTCGTCCTCACCCAGATAGTCACCAGACTGAATTTCAATCAGTTGCAAAGGGATCTTACCGGGATTGGAAAGGCGGTGCTTTTCGCCAATGGGAATATAAGTGGATTCGTTCTTGTTGACCATAAACACCCGCTCGCCACAGGTGACCTCGGCGGTACCTGAGACCACGATCCAGTGTTCGGCGCGATGATGATGCTTTTGCAAACTCAAGCTGGCACCGGGATTCACGATAATCCGCTTTACCTGAAAGCCTTGGTCGGCATCGATGCTGTCGTAGGAACCCCAGGGGCGATAGACCTGCCGATGGCTGAGGGTCTCGGTGCGATTATCGGCTTTGATCTGGTTGTAGATGGTTTTGACGTCCTGTACCTGATCACGATGGGCCACGAGTAACGCATCAGGGGTATCTACAATAACTAGGTCATCAACGCCCACCAGTGACACCAGGCGCGAGCCGCTGTTGACGTAATTGTTGTTGGCGTTGACGCTCATCACATCGCCAACGAACTTGTTACCCTTTGCATCCTTGACGCTCACGTCCCACAGGGACGACCAGGAACCCAGGTCATTCCAGCCCACATTCATGGGGATGACGACACCGTTGGTGGCTTGCTCCATCACCGCATAGTCGATCGAGATATTCGGGCACGCCTTAAACGCCGCAGCATCAAGGCGAACAAAATCCAGGTCTACCGTGGCGGCACTCAGGGTCTGTACGCAGGCCTCAAGCATAGCTGGCTGATGTTCTGCCAACGCGGCAAGATACGCCCCAGCGGTGAACATAAACATACCGCTGTTCCAGTAGAAGTTACCTGCCTGTAAATATTCTTCTGCCTTGGCAAGATCAGGCTTTTCCACAAATCGCGCCACATTGAATCCGCCGTCAGTGACCGCGGAGCCGGACTCAATATAACCATAACCTGTAAGGGGCTGGTCAGGGATAATACCGAAAGTCACCAAGTGACCCAGTGCGGCGAGCCGCGCGCCGGCTTCCACATGGCGATGAAACTGGGCAACATCACCAATCACATGGTCCGAGGCCAGCACTAACAGAACCGTGTTGGGGTCAATCTGATGCAGCGCCGAGATCGCGATAGCCGGGGCGGTGTTACGACCGAAAGGTTCAAGCACGATGGACTCAACTGAGCGATTGATCTGTTTGATCTGCTCCGCCACCAGAAATCGGTGATCCTCGTTACAGATGATTTGTGCGAGATCAGCACCAGCCAGACCATCGAGCCGCAGCAGCGTATCCTGCAGCATGGTGGTGTCATTCACCAGGGGCAGCATTTGTTTAGGGTACTGCTCACGGGACAAGGGCCACAGACGGGAGCCCGAGCCACCAGACAAAATAATCGGTGCTATGCGCAATTGGCTCATAAACTGTCACGGTCTCTTAATTGGATGGGCGTGAGTTTAACAAACTCGCTCGATGACGAGGGACACTTAGCTAGTATTTCATCTCAGGCATAATGCCGTATATCTGCTTTAATGATCGAGTCTTCAGTTGGTGTCAGCTGCCAGGCAGCCAAGAACCCGCTGCAAATTCAGCTGCCAGTCTGTTTGCGGCTTATTCAGGGCGGCAACCAGCTCACTACAATCCAGCACGCTGTACGCTGGCCTTCTGGCAGGGGTCGGGTAATCCGCGGTGCCAATGGGATTGATCGGAATTGCCTTTTTGAGCAAACCTTGTTGCAAGGCTTGCCGCTGAATTTCCACGGCAAAGTCATGCCAGCTAATGGCACCTGCATCACTCCAGTGGTAGATACCCGGCTGGATGCTTTCAGATGGCGTAGGCTGACCCTTGAGGTTGGCAGCAGCCAGTTCCCAAAGCACCTTTGCCAATCCCAGACTATCTGTTGGCGAGCCAATCTGGTCATTGACCACGCCAATGGCATCCCGCTCTGCCATCAGGCGCAACATGGTTTTAACAAAGTTGTTGCCGTATTCACTGTAAAGCCAGGAGGTGCGAATGATATAAGCCTTGAGATTAGCTGTGGCGAGAATCCCCTGCTCGCCTACCAGCTTACTGGCACCATATACGCCCATCGGATGAGTCAGGTCAGTGGGTCGCCACGGGCGAGGCTGTCGAGACTTCACCCGTGCCGAGTCATCTTGGCCGCCAAACACAAAATCTGTGGAGATATGAATCAGCACCGCGCCAACGCTGGCACAAGCGGCGGCGAGCTGGTCCACCGCCATGGCATTCACCTGAAAGGCTTGGCCAATCTCGGTTTCGGCTTTGTCCACCGCCGTATAAGCCGTGGCATTGATGACCACTTGCGGCTGCAACTGTTGCAGCATCGCCGTCACCTGAGCAGAATCGGTAATATCTAACGCGGCATGATCACAATAGTGGATTTCATAGGCTGCGGGTTGGGCGGCTCGGAGGCACTGCCCTAACTGCCCGGCGCCAAGCACCATGCAGTCAACGCCGAGATTTTCATGCTCATTGTCATTGTCTTTGTCAATCAAGAGCTCAGGCATAGTAAGTGGCATCTTTGAAGGCCTGGCCTTGGCTGTCTTTGGCCGACAAAATGGGCTCGCCCGCGTCTAACGGCCAGGTAATAGCAAGGTCAGGATCGTTCCAAGCGATGGTGTGCTCGTCCTCGGGCGCATAGTAGTGGGTACACTTGTATTGAAACTCAACCGACTCTGAAACAGCGAGAAAGCCATGAGCAAAGCCTGGAGGCACGAATAACAACCGCTTGTTAGCACTACTGAGCAGCACCCCGTACCATTGCCCGAATGTCGCTGAAGACTGGCGCAGGTCAAGCGCCACATCATACACTTCGCCCGCGGTGACTCTCACTAACTTGCCCTGCGGCTTGGTGAGCTGATAGTGCAAACCCCGCAGTATTCCGCCGACCGACTGACTATGGTTGTCTTGCACAAAGGTATGTTCAGGCAACCACTCGGCGCGAAAGGTCTCCATAAAAAAGCCACGCTCATCTCCGAATAGGGTTGGCTCAAGTATCACCAGATCCTTGATGGGGGTCTCAACACGCTGCATAGAATATTTCCCGACTACTGATCCAACAAGCCTAACAGGTATTCCCCATAACCACTCTTCAGCAGTGGCTGGGCTAGTGCGGCAAGCTCGCCAGCGTTAATGTAGCCCAGTCGATAGGCGATTTCCTCGGGACAGGCAATTTTTTGGCCCTGGCGTTCCTCAACGATGCGCACGAAATTCGCCGCATCCAACAGGCTTTGTTGCTGACCGGTATCCAGCCAGGCCGTGCCGCGGGAAAACAATTCCACCTTTAACTGTTGCTTGGCCAGGTAAGCCTTGTTCACATCCGTGATTTCCAGTTCACCCCGCGGCGAGGGCTTTAACTGACGAGCGATCTCCACCACCTGGTTATCATAAAAATACAGACCTGTAACCGCATAGCGCGACTTAGGCTTCTGCGGCTTTTCCTCGAGGCTAACCACGGCCCCATCAGCATCAAATTGAACCACGCCATAGTCTTTGGGGTTGCTGACACTGTAACCAAACACGGTGGCACCTTCGGTTTGTTGAGCCGCAGTCCGCAGCAAACTCGACATACCCTCGGCGTAGAAGATGTTGTCGCCCAGTATCAAACACACAGATCATCGCCAATAAAGTCTTCACCAATCAAAAATGCCTGGGCCAGGCCATCAGGACTGGGCTGTTCCGCATAGGTGATTTTCAAGCCCCATCGTTGGCCATCCCCTAGCAACGCCTTGAAGGCCGGCAAATCGCGGGGCGTCGAGATCAACAGAATGTCACGAATGCCTGCCAACATGAGGGTCGACAAGGGATAGTAGATCATCGGTTTGTCGTACACAGGCAGCAATTGCTTGCTGATCGACAGGGTCAAAGGATGCAGGCGACTGCCTGAACCCCCTGCGAGAATAATGCCTTTTCGGTTCATCGCGCTAAATCCGCTTCAAATCGTTTCAAAATCGTATCCATTGACGATATCGGGACTTTACCCAACAGGATACCTAGGGGCGCAGCATACCAAATTATTTTTGTTCTAACTTTTGCGCTGAGTCCCATTGCCATCAACGAGAAACTTATTCTCGTACACATAGTTGGTGGCTTCAACAAAACCCTCGATGCTGCCGCAATCAAACCGCCGACCCTTGAATTTATAACCCAGCACCCTGCCCTGTCGCGCCTGCTCAGCAATAGCATCGGTGATCTGGATCTCGCCGCCCTTACCGGGTTTCGTGGCGCGCAGGATATCAAAAATATCCGGCGTGAGGATGTACCGGCCGATAATCGCCAGGTTTGAGGGCGCGTCCTTAGGATCGGGCTTTTCGATCATCTCATGCACTCGGATCAGACCAGGCTCAATTTCATCACCCACTACGATGCCGTACTTATGGGTCTCGTCTAGAGGAACCTCTTCGATGGCGATAATGGAACACTGATGCCGATTATAGAGCTGCACCATCTGCGCCAACACGCCCTCCTCGTCATTCATACACAAGTCATCGGCCAACAGCACGGCAAAAGGCTCGCCGCCGATCAGGTTCTCACCGGTGAGGATGGCATGGCCCAGGCCTTTCATTTCTGTCTGACGGGTGTACGAGAAGGTGCACTGGTCGATCACATCACGAATTTCGTGAAGCAAGGCTTCCTTGTTAGTGCCCATGATCTGGTGTTCCAGTTCATAGGAGATATCAAAATGGTCTTCAATGGCGCGCTTACCGCGGCCAGAGACAAAGCCGATATTTTTCAAGCCAGCTTCTATGGCTTCTTCCACGCCATACTGAATTAACGGTTTATTCACGATGGGCAGCATTTCCTTCGGCATGGCCTTGGTGGCGGGCAAAAATCGTGTGCCGTAGCCTGCAGCGGGGAATAGGCATTTTCGGATCATAGAGGGTCAGCCATAGTCGGGGGTCAAATGACGCAAATTATACCTCTGATGGCAGAGGGTTGGGAGGAGTAGATCAAGATTGTCAGGTTTTGGGGGGTATGACCAACGGATCTTTAAGCTTAGGACGGATTGGGAGTTTGATTTTTGGGTTTTTATTATTAGCCGAATTTTGGATCGCCTCGCAGCATATCGCTACGTGATACGCCTGAATACCACTCATCTCTATTTTTTATAGGTATTACTGCAGTATGGGACTTTAATATGCTGGCAGATACACCACCAACTATAACGCCAAATACACCGCCGTTTTCTCAAGTCATCCTCTCATACCCACGCTACAAAAATCGGTCATTTTTCCAGCGACGGCGGCAAAACACGGCGCCAACGAGCGCCACACAGGATTGCAGCACAGACGCTTAAGCTTGCCTTGCACGCTAGGTTTTGGCCAGCATTGGCCTGATGGCAAATGTGAATGACCCAAAGACGCTTCAGGAGACCTAGACAAAGTAATAATCCGCACGATCGCGCCAAAATTTAATATATCGTACAATATCAACGCTTTACTGATGTAAAAACAATTATTCAAAGATGTCGTGTGCGATTTCTCAGCAACTCGGGGTTAGCGTAAGACTTATTCCTGCTCACTCTAATCCCAAGCGTCTCGACAACAATGCTTACGCTGACCTCGAATTCTCTCGGACTGCGCAGTAGAGCACAGGCACCAGCAGAGTTGTGATGATGGCGACTAACATACCGCCAAATGAGGGTATCGCCATCGGCACCATAATATCTGAGCCTCGACCGGTTGAGGTCAAGACAGGAATAAGCGCAATCAATGTGGTGGCTGTCGTCATTAACGCTGGTCTTATGCGTCGACTTGCGCCCTCCACGACTAACTGCCGAATCTCACTTTTAGAACCGGCTTGATTACGCGCCATGGTTTGATCCAGATAAGTCGCTGTCACCACCCCGTTGTCCGTGGCGATGCCGAACAATGCCAGAAAACCCACCCAGATCGCGACACTCATATTAATCGGTCCAACTTGAAACAATTCACGCAGGTTTGCACCCAGGACCGCAAAATCCAGGAACCCTGACATATTGTAAAACCAGATAATCAAGAACCCGCCGGACCAGGCAACGGCGATACCACTGAAGACAATTAGGGTCGTCATCACCGAGGAAAACTGCAGATACAGAATCAAAAAGATCACAAACAAAGACACAGGCAGAACAATTGAGAGCGTTTGCTGTGCCCGAAGTTGGTTTTCATAGTTACCCGCAAAGGTGTAGCTCACGCCACTGGGCAAGACAAACTCACCAGTACTTATTTTCTCCAGGAGAAATGCCTGCGCCTGCTCCACGACATCAACTTCCGCTGCACCTGGAATCTTATCAAACACGACATAGCCAAGCAGAAAAGTGTCTTCACTTTTAATGGCCTGGGGTCCTCGAACATAACGAATCTCCGCCAACTGACCGAGGGGAATCCGCGCACCGCTTGAGGTCGGGACAATAATTTCTTCCAGGCCTTCAGGCGTATCTCGAAGCTCGCGATAATATCGGACTCGAACTGAAT
>JABMOJ010000157.1 GCA_013204195.1 SAR86 cluster bacterium | reverse complement strand
GCTATCTCTTCTTCTAATTTTACTTGTTCTGTTTTTTCATCTTCTGGTGTTACCATCAACAACCTCCATAAACCTTTTCAAAAAGGTTTCCAAAATTTAGTTTGAGTTCAGCAACCATTTGATTTATCATAAATTTTGAAACATTTGGGTGTTTTTATAGGTTTGGGTATAGTAGATAAATGCTTATAAATGGGAAATATATCAATTTTTTATGAAAGAAGGACAATTAGTTTCACGAAGAAATTTTTTAAGAACAGGTGCTGTGATAGGTGCAGGTATAGCGGGTGTTAGTCTCGCAAAGAGCCTGGGCGCATTGCCTAATTACCACGTCGAATTGTTTGATAAAGGCCGTGGGCTGGGCGGGCGAATGTCTGTCCGTCATACCGGTGGTTATTCTTTCGACCACGGTGCACAATTTTTTACGGCGAGAACGTCAGGCTTTCAAGCGTTTTTGCAGGCCTACCAGTCAGCAGGTCTGGTTGAAGCCTGGTGGCCAGATATGGTGACGTTTGCGGATATGGAGAGCGTCGGTGAGCGCGCCTGGCTCGAGCCCCATTATGTCGCCTTGCCGAACATGAATGGCTTGTGCAAGGCCATTGCAGAGGACCTCGATGTCACGCTGAATACTGAAGTGGACTCGATTGAACAATCTGACGGGCGCTGGTGGCTGAAAGCTGCAGGTCAGTCTCTCGGTGCATTCGATTGGGTGGTGAGTACCGCGCCGCCTGAACAAACGCGGCGGCTGTTTCCAAACACGACAGGTCAAGCCATGGACGTTGTGCGTTTTGATCCGTGTTATGCACTCCTGCTGGGTTGTCCCGGTATCCTTCCCGCGTGGGATGTTGCTGTTGTCGAAAACTCACCGGTTAGCTGGCTTGCCTTCAATGACCGCAAGCCTGGTCGTGACAGTCAGCCATCCTTGTTGGTTCATGCTGACGGTGCCTGGTCCCAAGCCCATGACGACAGTGACAGAGAGCAAGTAAAGCAACTGCTTGTAGATGCGGTGTCGAGGATTGTGGATATAAAGCCAGATACAGTCGGGCTGCATCGTTGGCGCTATGCGCGGGTCAGCACGCCTTTGGGGCACGATTTTTGGGTGGATGAGGCTGCGCAACTGGCGGCTTGTGGCGACTGGTGTCTTGGGAGTCGAGTCGAAGATGCCTTCACCAGCGCCTCGCGTCTTGCGCGATGGTTTGAGAACCCATGATGGAGACGAATATCAATGTGCGGCAGGCCTTACGGGTATTTCAGAAGGTTCTTGATCACGGCACCCGCAAAGGCGAGGCCACCACTTATAAGCGTCTGGATGCAACGACGAGCTACGACGGTTACACGGTTATTCTCAATGATGAGTGCGTTACCCTGACGATTTTTTTTCATAATAAATTCTCCCTCGATTACACCAGTAAACGGGCATTATATGCGTTTCTCGGTAAGCTAGAGGAAGTCGATCGGCAGCGCGGTAGCCGTGCAGACCGAGACTAGCAAATGCGCGGGAATGGCGTGAGCATATTGGGGTTAGTTTACGGCTAGCAAACTCTAATCGAGGATGAGGCACAGAAATCACTAAGGTGTGCCTCACAGAACTCGAGTTCTCACTGTCTTTCGCTACATGTCTTGCATAAATCTCGAGACCATTTGTAGATAACCTTTTGGGTCTGGGTGTTTTGCCATTACCGCGTCCCATGCATCGCCAGTAAACGCTGTTTTTAATAACTCATCGCGCTGGGATTTACTCTCCCAACGTATGATCCAGGTTACGTTGGCGCTACCGATCGAGCTCGTTTGCGGGTCACTGCCAGCCACTTCCGCCGGATACTCGCCTTCGTCAATCCAGAATCCGACAACATCCAGTTTGTCTCTTAGTACCACGACGGCAATCTCTGCCCATTGCACATAGTCAGCAAAGATGTCGCGCCGGTAGTGATAATCTCTAATCTCGTAAATCATACTAGTTCCTTGGTGATATCAATGAGTCTTTCGGATAACTCCCAGGCTGCTTAAATGCACCCAGGTGCAATCGGTTTTAGGGATAGTTCAGGCGCCCAACTAATGCCTGTTTCGTCAATGGAAGTTCAACGTCGCGTAGCATTCAGGGGACAGCTTACTCCGTACAATTCGCCCTAGAGGCGTGCTGGTAAGGCACAAACTAAAATGTCTCCTAGTGAGTTCAATGGGCCTAAGACCGTAAAATCCTAAGACCAAGTGTCAAATCGCAAAATGTCACTGACGGGCTTGCGAGATACGGGGCCGAATTTACCTAGGGGATAACCAACGGGTATCAGGCAATAGGCGCCCATGGATTCCGGCAGTTTGAGGATCTCACTGACCGCAGCACGATCGCCCAAGGCCAGGGTGGTGGGTGCGGCGCCTAAGCCAAGCCCGCGGGCGGCGAGCAGCAGATTTTGAATGCCGGGCCAGATGGATCCGCCACCCATGGCCATGGTCGCAGCGTCAACCTTAACGCCGAAATCCATGCAGGCAATGATCAGCGCGGGTATTTCGTGGAGATGTTCCATTTGCCAGATGACTGACTGCATCATCCGCAGGCGTTTGGCTTGATCATGGTGGGGTAATGATCCTGGTTTGTCGATCATGGGTCCGATATACGCCTCGACGCCCTTGCGGTTCAAGTCGGCAAGTTGTTGTTTGACACCGGCATCGCGAACAATAATCCACCGGCCACTCTGCATATTCGAACCAGAAGGTGCCTGGTTGGCAGCATCTATGAGCTTGACCAACAACTCTTCAGGAACGGGCTTGGTATCGAGTTTGCGCATCGCGCGACAATGATACATGGCATCGAACAGTCCCATTTCTTCCATAATAATCTCCTCGTCGTTGGTATGAATGTCGTGTCGTCTACTGCCCTAGATGAACTTGGCGCATTGCCTCGGCAGAATTTCAGTGGTCGGTGAACTATAGCGTATTGTCAGCGCCGTCTGCTAGTTTCCTCGCAGACAGCGCGCTATTCACGTTTTAGAGCTGCCCCGTGCTGAGAGTGCAGCATGCTAAGGGGGTGATGAAAGGTTACTAGATCGCTGGCTTCGAGGGGTTGTTAGCGCGCTGGGGTGACCTTGGTCGAGTCTGCACTGCGTGCTGGCGGCAGCACAGACGCCGCTTGTTTGTCAGCGTGCTTGATAAGCGTGTTTGATAAGCGCGTTTGATAAGCTCAGCAAAACCTTAGCGGCTTAACGGCCTTTAAGCTCTTTGAGCCGGCGCTCGATTTGAGACGTGATCTTGCCTAGTGCTTCGACTTGTTGTTGCAGCTGTCGATTCCTATGCAAAGTATGGGCTGCTAGCAGATCTAGCTGTTCCGCAGTGACATCGTCACTTTGAACGATCCCTATGATTTCCTCTGCGCTCAAACGATCTATGTTAAAAGTTTCTTGGTCCACGGTTTTCCCTTCATTGGCGGCAGCAATAGTGCGTTGTGGTTACTGTAGCGGCTAAAGGCGGTTCGCAGACTAATCTGGATCAGGAAATGCGGCGGGTCAGGGCATGTTGAAGGGGTTGTTCAAAGCTGCAGGAAAACCGGCGTGCCGAAAGGGCACACCGGTTGCTGGGTTGATCGTGATGGCTTATGACTTCAAGTTGCGGATAATCGCCAAGTTAGACTCAGCGAGGGTGGCGGGGTGGTCAGTGTCTGTAAAGTCGGTGATGTCAGCCCAAGCAGCATTGATATCCTCGGGTGAAAAGCCATCCGTGACGCTGAAGCTTTTGCCTTTCGAGCGTTCCCAGCGAAGCTTGGCAATAAAGCCTGCGCCGACTTCATACAGACCGCCGGTTTCGCGGCTATTCTCGTCACAGAGTTTCAATACCAGTGGCATAACAAATTCAGGGCGAAGGGCATCGACCATTTCTTTTGGCATCACGGTTTCCGTCAGCCTTGAGCCCGCGATTGGAGCGATGGTGTTGACCAGAATGTTTTTGCTGCGTCCTTCCAAGGCCAATGTTTGAG
>JABMOJ010000156.1 GCA_013204195.1 SAR86 cluster bacterium | reverse complement strand
CATCTTTGAGGCGCTCATCAAGGCGCATGCTGCTGCTGGTCATGCCGCCATCGACCACGTGATGCTGGCCGGTGATAAAGGTGGAATCGTCGCTGGCTAAAAACAGCGCCATGTTGGCAATGTCTGCGGCCTCGCCAGAGCGCTGCACGGGCTGGGCCTGGGCCATGCGCGTGCGCATGATTTCAACCACCGATTGATTGTCGCCTTGATGGAATTCCAGCATGGGGGCGAAGATAGGTGTGGCGATACCGCCCGGACAGATTGCATTGGCGCGAATATTGAAAGCCGCCAATTCGAGTGCCGCGGAGCGCGAGAGACCAATGACGCCGGCTTTAATGCCGGAATAGACATGGGGCCCAAGCCCGGCTTGCAAGCCAGCAACGCTCGCGGTACTGATAATGGAGCCGCTGCGCTGAGGTTTCATCACGCGAGCTGCGTGTTTGATGCCAAGTACCACGCCGGTGAACATGACGCCCACCGTATTCGCATACTCCTGACCGATTACCAGGTCCTGAAGCTCACCGCTGACGCCGCCGAAGCCGGCATTATTGAATAGAATATCGAGATGGCCAAAGTGGTTGACGGCTAGGTCTACCATGCGTTCCACATCCGCTTCTGCGGCGACGTCGGTATGCTGATAAATAGCGTTTTGACCCAGTTCTGCCGCGAGAGCCTGGCCGAGATCGTCCTGAATGTCGGCGATCACAACCTTTGCGCCTTCCTCGATAAAGCGTCGTACCGTGCCGGCGCCGATGCCGCTAGCGCCGCCGGTGATAATGGCCACTTTGTTCGCCAATCTGTTCATGCCGTCTACCCCTTTATATTGAGCCCTTCAGAGGGCTAGAGTATAGGCTGCATTGTCGAGATTGTTAACGTCTAACGGGTTGTGATGGGGCCATCGGCGGTTGCCGCTTATTGGTCATCGATGGCCAGAGTTTCGCCGCCCAGAGCACTGAACAATGCCGGCAAGAAACGTGAGAGCTCCAATGTCATATTGACGAATGCGGCGTCCATTCTGGCAATGGGGTTATCTTCATCTTCCGCATCGTCGTCGCTGGATTCGATTTTGAGTTGCCTTAGAATCAGGTCTTTGTCAACGGCCAAGCGCAGATCGCCGTACCAGCGTAACCCGAGTTTAGTGCACATCTTGCCGGCTTCAAGGTGATGGCGAATCTCCTGAGTATCCAGATCCTGCTTTCTGCAAGTCACAGAGGCGCCGTCTTCTGGGTCGACAAGGTCGCACTGGTCGCCCAGGGCAAAATGTTCCGGCAGTTTTCTGTGCATCAACCACTGGCTGAACACGTCAGTGGGTTTGGATTTGACCTGTGGAGGTACGACAGACAGGGTGCCCACAGAATCGCGAAGACAGTTAATAAATAGTTCGGCTTCCGATGCATTGGCCGTATCAATCACCAGTAGATTCGAGGCGGGGTTGATATAGCCCATGATTTGCTTGGAGCGTGCCAGTGCTCGCGGCAACAATTCTGCGAGGGCATCGTCTTTGATATTCAGCTTCTCTTTGGATCTGAGTTTTCGACCTTCCATGCTCTCGATCCGATTAACGCGCTCGGCGATGGCCTCATTCAATGCACTAGGTGGAATGACTTTGTCCTCCCGGCGGGCGCAGAGCAAGATGCTGCCGGCCACTTCATGGCCCAGAGGAGCATCTTCGATATCCTTGATGGGTGATACCCAGCCAAAGCTGGAAGGTCGCAAGCCGGCGCAGGGAACGAAGGCATTTTTTTCCAGTAACGCGAGAAGTTCTTCCGCTGTGGGCTCGAAGGGTTTGGTCAGTCGGTAAACTGATGCATTTTTGAACAGCATCTGGAAAGGTCCTTGTCTGGCGCGAGAGTGAGATCAGAAAATCAGGGATCGATTATACATGGTTTCGCTGTCAAGGATTCAACTACGAGACGCGTTGCTGGAAGGTGCATTTTTTGAGTAGGGATGATCTGTCAGCCTTTAACTGGCTTGTGACTGACGGCGCGCCCCGCGGGGTGGCTGTCAGTGCCCGTTTTGAGGGTGGCGGCGAATTGTACTGCAGGGCGCGATTGTGAGAAAATTGCGGGTCTGAGGCTTTGGGTCTTGTGATCGTTGATGTTGGCTGTTTAGCCCGGCAAGTGCGTTGCTATGAGTCAGTGGTGAGCCTGCGGGCGAGAGTATCCGTGGGCCTAAGATATACTTATAATGAGGAGCAAGCCGTGTCGATCAAGCCAGGTGGGAATATTATAGACTGCCTTAGCTGTGGCATGCGTGTTCCGAGAGATGTTGGCCGCTGTCCTAAATGTGACGGTCAAGTGGCGCGCCAAACTGACGGCTACGTGCTGACAGAAGATATTGCCCATCAGCAGGAGCGGGTTCACGAGGCCCTCATCAAGCTTGAGCGGTTATTGATAGAAGCTGAAGTAGGGCGGGCTGCGGGGCTCAGGGTAATCGTCGGTTCCGGCCTGATTCGAGAGGCAGTTTTTGCTGAGCTGCGAGCTAGGCAATTTAGCGGCGATATCTTGAGCTATAGCCAAGACGGACAAAACTCCGGCGCGGTCTTTGTCAAGCTGCGTTGAGTTAAGTCTGCTGACTGCCGTTAATGCTTGGGTTGCGTAATTTATTGGGGCGTAAGCGTCCGGATTAGCATAGAATAAGTGGTTTTACGAGCACCGGAGATTAGCCGCCTCGCCTTATACTTCAGTCTGGAGTGAGATTAATTTATGCGTTTGCAAGCCATCAAGCTCGCTGGGTTCAAATCCTTCGTTGATCCCACTACTGTGCCTTTTCGCTCCAATCTCTGCGCTGTTGTCGGTCCTAATGGTTGCGGTAAATCGAATATTATTGATGCTGTGCGTTGGGTGATGGGAGAATCCTCGGCCAAGACCTTGCGTGGCGAGTCTATGGCGGATGTTATTTTCAACGGTTCAACCACCCGTAAACCGGTCGGTCAGGCGAATATTGAGTTAATTTTCGATAACACCGAAGGTGGTCTGAGCGGTGAATATACGGCCTATAGCGAAATTTCCATTAAGCGCCAGGTGACTCGAGATGGCCAGTCTAACTATTATTTGAATGGTCAGAAGTGCCGTCGTAAAGATATTACCGACATATTTTTAGGTACTGGCATGGGGCCGCGCAGCTATTCGATTATCGAGCAGGGCATGATCAGCAACTTGATCGAGGCTCGGCCTGAAGAATTGCGGGTCTATATTGAGGAAGCCGCGGGCATTTCCAAGTACAAGGAACGGCGGCGGGAAACGGAACGACGCATCAGTCATACCCGCGACAATTTGGACCGCTTAAGTGATTTGCGGGACGAGCTAGGGCGCCAGTTACATCATCTTGAACGTCAAGCTCGGGCGGCTGAACGCTACACCGAGCTCAAGCAAGAAGAGCGCGAGATTAAGTCTCAGCTTCAGGCCCTGAAATGGCGAACGATTAGCGCTGACGCCCAGGTGAAAGAAGCGAGTATTAATCGCCTACAGATCGCCCAGGATGCCAGTATTGCCGACCTGCGTCGAATTGATGCGGAAGTGGAAGAAAAGCGCCAAGTGCTTATTGCCCTGTCCGATGAGACCAATGAAATTCAGAAGCGCTTTTACGATATCGGCACCGAAATTGCCCGAATCGAAGATTCTATCCAGTTTCAAAACGAGCGTAATCAGCAACGTAATAAAGATCTCGAAGAGGTCAGTGAGAATTGGTACAAGATTCGCGCCGATATAGATGCTGATCAGCGCAAGCTGGGCGAGTTGCGACATGAACTCGCTCAGACCGAGCCACAGCAAGAGCAGGTGCGAGAAACCGAGGAGGTTTCTGGGTTGCAGTTGACTGACGCTGAGCAGGGTATGCAGGCTTGGCAGCAGTCCTGGGAGACCTTTAACCAGGGCGCAGCCCAAGCCCAGAACAAGGCGCAGGTTCAGCAATCGAAGATGGGCTCGCTGGAGCAATCTACCGAGCGCTTGAATCGCCGCCTGGTCGCATTGAAAGCGGATCTTGGACGTTTGCAGGAACAAAGGATGGTGGAAGAGGAGGTCGGTCCATTGCAGTCCATGCTCGAGACTCAGGAAGAACAAATAGGTCGGGTTGAAGAGGAAGTGCGGTCTCTGGTCGCACGGATTGAGAGCCAACGAGAAGAAAATCAAAATGTGACGACGCTGCTCGATGAAAAGCGTAGTCGGTTGCAGAGTCACCGGGGCCGATTCGCGTCCCTTGAAGCGTTGCAGCAAGCGGCCTTAGGTCAGCAAGATGACGCGGAAGTCAGTTGGTTGGAGCGTCATAGTCTCAAGGCTAATGGTCGCCTTGGCGAACGTATCGATGTCGAAGATCCGTGGTCGAATGCGGCTGAAACTGTCCTGGGTGATTACTTACAGGCGGTATGCGTTGATGGTGTTGATGTTGTCGCCCAGCTACTGGGTGATTTTGATAAAGGTTCTTTGAGTTTTATATCCAATGTCGGTAATGCCGCGGTCTTTAACGGCAGAATCTCGGCCGAGACACTGCTGAGCAAAATCACCAGCGCGACGGATTTGACCGATATTCTTGCGGGTGTCTATGTCGCCGCTGACTTGCCTGCCGCATTAATGCTGCGTACGCAGCTACAGGCTGGCGAATCGGTGATTACGGCAGATGGTCTCTGGTTAGGGCAACAATGGTTGCGAGTAAGTAAGGATCGGGATTCCACTGCGGGTGTGCTGAAGCGTCAGGCCGAACTGAAGATACTGGTGGAACAAATTGAAATGCTTGAGCATGAGGTGAGCAGTCTCACAGACAGCCTGGAGTCTGGCGTCGCGAGTCTCCAGTTGGCTGAGCGAGACCGTGAAGTCGAACAAAACCGCCTGGTTCAACTACAACGATCTTTCAGTGAAACCCGTGCCCAACTGGGCGCGAAGAAGCTTCAGGTCGATCAGGTCAAGGCTGATCTGCAGCGCACAACAGCAGAGATCGAGGCCGATACAGAGCACGTTGAAGAAGATGAGCAAAATCTTAAGGATGCCAGGGATATCTTGCAGGAAGCCCTGGATCAGATGGAGCACGATACCCAGCAGCGCGCGGTGCTGCAGCAAACGCGACATGAGTGTCAGCAAGCGCTGGAAAATGCCCGCTCCAAAGCCCGCGAGCACCGTGATGCATCGCACCAGCTAGCGTTGAAAATTCAGTCCCTGAGTTCAGCCGTGGTATCGACCGAGCAGGCCATGACCCGTTTGCAGGAACAGCAATTGATCTTCGCCGAGCGCAAGAAAGCCCTCGAAGCCAGTCTAAGCGAGAGCGAGGAGCCGCAGGTGCTGTTGAAGCAGGAGTTAGAGATTCAGCTGGAAAAGCGTCTTGAAGTTGAGAATGCACTGACTTTGGCACGGCAGCGAATTACAGCAGGCGAGTATAGTATTCGCGAGCTCGAGCAACAGCGTGGTCGGGTTGATGAGACGATCGAGCAGGTTCGAGCCAGTCTGGATCAGGTGCGGATGGATTGGCAGGGACTCGAGGTCAGGCGAGCAACGATTGGTGAGCAGTTGGTTGCTGACAAGCAAGATTTGGATGCGCTGCTGGCAAACCTACCAGAGGCGGCTAATGAAGCCGAGTGGGAAGAGAGCATGATTCGTGTGGGTAATCGAATTCAGCGACTCGGTGCCATTAACCTTGCCGCTATCGATGAGTACAAAGTGCAATCAGAACGAAAACAGTATCTTGACGCTCAGAACGAAGATCTTGAGAAGGCGCTACATACCCTTGAAACCGCGATTCGCAAGATTGATGTAGAAACTCGTACCCGATTCAAAGAAACCTTCGATAAGGTGAATTCCCGACTCCAGCAGCTGTTCCCGAAAGTATTCGGTGGCGGGCATGCCTATTTGGAAATGACCGGTGACGATTTACTTGATACCGGTGTTGGTCTCATGGCAAGACCACCAGGAAAGCGCAATTCAAGCATTCACTTGCTCTCGGGTGGTGAGAAAGCGCTAACCGCTATAGCCTTGGTATTTTCCATATTTAGCCTGAATCCTGCGCCATTTTGTATGCTGGACGAGGTTGATGCGCCGCTAGATGATGCTAACGTGGTGCGTTATTCCAATCTGGTGAAGGAAATGTCGAAAACAGTGCAGTTCATCTACATTACGCACAATAAGATTGCGATGGAGATGGCGGAACAACTGATGGGCGTTACAATGCACGAGCCTGGGGTGTCACGGATGGTCTCCGTTGATGTTGATGAAGCCGTGGCGCTAGCAGCAGTGTGATGCTAGCAAGCACAATTCGCTGACGGAATCGAAATAATGGAGTCTTTTATAGAATTCGGCTTGCGCGACTGGCTGCTCATTCTGGGATCAGTGTTTATTATTGGCGTGCTGTTGCATGGTTATTGGCGCATGCGATCGAATCGTGGCTCGCTTAAGATGTCATTGGATAAATCGTTTTTGAATTCGCGACATGAACCCCGAATTGATGCCGATGACCTGGCGCCCTATCGAGCGGAATTACCCAATGGTGGGGCCCGCCTCATCAGCGATCCTAAGCAGGCAGCGTTGGATTTGGCTGAGGCCGTACCCGTATTGATGGAGCCTATCGATGTCCTTGCCCAACAAGATCCCTTGTTAGATATTCTGCCGGACGATCTCGCTGAGTCGACGCTCCTATTCGAAACCAGCCTGCGTGCGACGAGACTATCCGAAAACCTAGAACCTGAATCACTAGATTTCGAACCACCAGTTATCGCGCCATTAGCTGCTGAAGCTAACGAAAAATCAGCTGCTGGCACTAATGGGGTCGAAAGCGATGAGCGGAGCCCCGCTGCTAACCCGCGACGGGTTATCGAGTGCCCGGAGAAATTTTTGGTGCTGTATGTCAGTGCGCGGCGCAAAGATTTTAGTGGCCCGGCTTTATTGGCCTGTTTGCAACAGCAGAACATGACTTTTGGAGAAATGCATATTTATCATCGGCTCGGTACCAATGGCCAGTCGTTGTTCAGTTTGGTCAATGCGGTCGAGCCAGGTGCCTTTGATCCTGCGGCGATGGATACCTTCAAGACGCCGGCGGTTAGCTTGTTTATGCGTGCTCATGAACTGACCGATCCTGTTGGCGTTTACCATGAGATGCTGGGTCTAGCAGAGTACCTCAAAATCCAGCTCGACGGTGAGATCAGGGATGAGGCACGTAAGCCGCTGACGCGACACTCGATGGAGCTCTATCAGGAAGATCTTCAATCCTTTGTTGATACTTACTTTCTCTAAGCCGGTGATTTCGAGACCGGCAGTAACGATGAATTTGCATGTCCCTACCAGCCGAAATAGTTGAACAAGCCGAGCGTCTTCGTGGCGCCATAAACCGACATAATCACCAGTACCACTCCCTCGATTCACCGATTATTTCTGATGTTGAATTTGATCAATTATTTCGCGAGCTGAAATCTCTTGAGGCGCGGTACCCAGGGCTCGTCACCGAAGACTCGCCGACTCAGAGAATTGGTGCCACGCCCTTGTCAGCGTTCTCTCAGATTAGTCATGAAATGCCGATGCTATCGCTGGAAAATGCCTTTAGCGAAGCTGATCTGGAAGACTTTGAGCGCCGAATTAAAGCCCGTTTGGGCGCCTTTGATGTGCTCGAATTTGTCTGCGAGCCAAAAATCGATGGCGTCGCGATCAGTCTGCTATACGTGGATGGACAATTAGTCCGGGGGGCGACCCGTGGTGATGGCACGACGGGTGAGGATGTTACTCAAAATGTCAGGACGATAGAATCGATCCCCTTGCGTCTGCAGGGCGAAGGCTGGCCACGCCGACTGGAAGTCCGGGGTGAAATCTATATTGCCAAGCCAACATTTCACGGGATTAATGCAGACGCTCAAGCTCGCGGTGAAAAGCTGTTTGCCAATCCACGCAATGTGGCAGCCGGCAGTTTACGGCAGCTGGACTCAAGACTCACAGCGAAACGCAAACTGACGATGTATTGTTACAGTGTTGGTTTGGTTGAAGGTGGCGAATTACCACCCACTCAAGCCGGCATACTGCAGCAACTACAGGACTGGGGTTTGCGGATCAATCCGTTAGTTGAAGTCGTTCAAGGTGCGGCGATGTGCCGAATCTACTATGAGCAAATACTCGCTCGCCGAGCTGACCTAGACTACGAGATTGATGGTGTGGTATTCAAAGTTAACAGTATGGCGCTGCAGCAGCGTCTGGGTATTTTGACTCGTACACCACGCTGGGCCATTGCTCACAAATTTCCTGCCGAAGAGGGTTATACCCGGTTGGTCGATGTTGAATTTCAAGTTGGCAGAACCGGTGCTATTACGCCCGTGGCGAGGCTTGAGCCGGTCAAAATCGGCGGCGTTACCATTAGTAATGCGACGTTGCATAATATGGATGAAGTGGGTCGCCTGGGGTTGAAAATTGGCGATAGAGTTCTGGTGCAACGGGCCGGTGACGTCATTCCCAAGGTGGTTGCCGTGGATCAATCCCAACGGCCCGCAGATGCTAGATCGATAAATTTACCGAATCATTGTCCGGCCTGCGGTGCCGAAATCGTACTGGTGGACGGTGAGGTCATCGCACGTTGCAGTGGTGGTCTATTCTGTAGTGCTCAGCGAAAGGAAAATATCCGTCATTTCGCGTCGAGACTCGCCATGGATATCGAAGGTCTTGGAACAAAGCTGGTCAATCAACTTGTTGATGAGGGTTTGATCGCGAGCCCCGCCGATCTATACAGTCTGACCGAGTCGGACTTGCTAGGACTGGATCGAATGGCGCCAAAGTCTGCGAACAACCTTCTTGAGGCCATAGAGAAAAGCAAGGCGACGACCATGGCGCGATTTATTTATGCGCTGGGGATCTCTGAGGTAGGTGAGTCCACGGCGCGAAACTTGGCGCTGTTCTTTGGCGATATTGATGCTTTACGCGCCGCTAATAACGAACTGTTGCAGACTGTTGCAGATATTGGTCCGATAGTCGCGGAAAAAATCTTGGCGTTCTTCCACCAGCAGAACAATCAGAAAGTCATCGATGAGCTGTTGGCGGCAGGCGTCCACTGGCAAACGGAAATTTCGACGGTTGACCCTACCGCGTTAACCGGTCAGAGTTGGGT
>JABMOJ010000155.1 GCA_013204195.1 SAR86 cluster bacterium | reverse complement strand
GGGATATGGTGTAGCAAGCCACGGGCACATGTCCGGATCGGAGCACGACTCGATCGAAGTGGGGATTCGCTCGCTGACGATCTTGCGCAAGGACGTCGCGGGAGATACCATCGACCTCAAGGGTCGGTGATTCATCCACCAAATCAAACAGGGTCGGGAAGGAGTCACACAAATTCACGCAACGACGACAGCCATGACAAACATCGTAGACACGCTCCAGTTCTGTGGACAAGTCATCCTTGTCCCAGAACGCCTCTTCCTGCCACCCAAGGGGGTGTCTGGTTGGCGCCTCTAAACTGCCTTCACGTCGTTCGCTCATGCACGTCCTTCCCTGACCTAATGGTTAACTATGAACCCTGCTTGCTTGGAGTTTAAGCGTCGAGATTGTCTAGCGCCTTCTGGAAACGGTTAGCATGACTACGCTCAGCCTTCGCCAAAGTTTCGAACCAGTCAGCAATCTCGTCAAAACCTTCTTCTCGAGCGGCCGATGCCATGCCGGGATACATATCGGTGTACTCGTGGGTTTCACCGGCAACCGATGCCTTAAGATTATCGCTGGTTGGACCAATTGGCAGGCCCGTTGCAGGATCGCCAGTCTCTTCCAGATATTCCAAGTGTCCGTGAGCATGACCGGTCTCGCCTTCGGCAGTCGAACGGAACACAGACGCAACATCGTTGTATCCTTCCACGTCGGCTTTTGCAGCAAAATACAGATAGCGTCGATTAGCCTGTGACTCGCCGGCAAACGCGTCTTTCAAATTCTGTTCAGTTTTAGAACCTTTCAATGGCATAAATCTTCTCCCATAGGTTGTTCAAATAAGATGTGAGTTGCAAAAGATAGAGGTCGACAGCACCAGAGTCCAATGAATGTTTTCATTCGGATTGATTCGCAAAAGCGATTGATAACCATTAAAAGCACATGAGAATCAATCGTATTTGGCGCCATCTTACTTAACCCATCTGCTGTGTTACTCTCTAGTGTCGCTCGACTCAGGGACTCAGGATCATGGTTTACACCCAACACTTCGGGCAACACCCAAGTGCCAACAGCCGTCTGCGCCTCGCGACCCTGATCTTAACCTTGCTGGCAGGCTCTCTCAACTCGACTTGGGCGAACAGCGCAGCCGCCGTTGACCGTCATCAACATATCGTCATGGCCGATGGCCATCCACTGACGGTCTGGGAAAAAACCCCCGCCCAAGCTACCGCGGTTATCCTGCTACTACACGGTCGTACCTGGAGCTCAGTGCCAGACTTTGACCTGCAGGTTCCTGGCGAGTCACTGTCTTTTATGGACGGCCTGAATGCCCTCGGCTATGCCGTCTATGCACTGGATGCTCGCGGTTACGGCGCGACGCCCCGCGACCCAAGCGGTTGGCTGACGCCGGACAAGGCCACCCAGGATACAACCCGCGTGCTTGCTTGGATCAAGACTCGGACCGAGCTCGACATTCACTTATATGGCTGGTCTTACGGCTCTATGGTCAGTCAGCTCGTCGTTCAGCGCGCACCGAACGCTGTGAAATCAGTCATGTTGTTTGGCTACCCCTTCGATCCGGCCAGGCATATTATTGACCCCAACTTCAAGTACCCGACTCAAGCCCCCGCTGCAGCCAATACAGCGGCGAACGCAGCCAGTGACTTCATCGTGCCCGGCGCCATCAGTCAGACCGCGATCGATACCTACGTCGCAGCGGCCTTGCTCGCTGATCCCTATCGCGTGGATTTCAAAAATCTGCACGAGTGGGCGGAACTGGACCCAAGGCTGATCACAACACCGACGCTACTCCTGCAGGGCGAATTTGATCCCCTTGCCGGACCGGCTGACCTGCCCGTATTTTTTAGCCACATCAAGACCGCCGAGAAATGGTGGGTAGTACTGGCCGGCGGCGATCACGCCGCCTTACTGGAACAACCCCGAGGCAAGATGCTGCAGGCAATAGACAGCTTTATAAAATCATTAGCCACCAAGTGACCGGAACAGGTATCTTGGTAACCACGACTTATCACAGCAGCGGAGATTGCGATGTATATGAGAATCCTAGGACCCTTGGCGATTGTATTGGCGACGGTTGGATGTGACACGCCTCAGGATCCGCCGACACCCTTAGCACTTTCGGTGCTCGCCACCGGTGCTAACATCGCTGGCGCTAATGGCATTATTTTCTCTCCAGACAATCAACTTTATGCCGCATCCGTGATCGGCTCGAACATCACCATCATGGATCCTGACAGCGGTGAAATTTTGCGCCAGCTGGGCGCCAGCGATGGCGTCTCGGGTCCTGACGACATCGACTTTGCACCGGACGGCAGCTTCTACTGGACCTCCATACTCACCGGCGAGGTTGCTGGCCTGACCCCAAACGGCGAGCGTATCCAGGCGGCCAATCTCGGCGCTGGCGTCAATCCCATCACGTTCTCAGACGATGGTCGACTGTTTGTCGCTCAATGCTTTTTTGGGACTGGCTTGTTTGAAGTGGACCCGAAAGGCGTCATCGCACCGCGCAGCATCAGTGAAAATTTAGGTCCCAATTGTGGCTTGAATGGCATGGACTGGGGCCCCGACGGTCGGCTCTATGGACCCCGCTGGTTCACCGGCGAGATTGTCAGCTTTGATGTCGACACCCGCGAGATGCGGCTCGAAGCCAGTGGCTTTAAAACCCCGGCGGCTGTCAAATTCAATAGCAAAGGCGAGCTCTATGTTCTGGATACTGGGACTGGTGAGGTTTTCAAGCAGACAGCCCAAGTTCGCACATTGATCGCCACCTTGACCCCGGGCCTCGACAATTTCGCCTTTGATCATAACGACCGGCTTTACGTCTCCAGTTTTGTCGACGGCTTTATCAAGCGCATCGAGCCTGATGGATCACTGACAACGATCCAGCCTGGCGGCATGTCCCACCCTGGCGGTGTCGCCCTGCTCGACCAGCAGATTGTCGTCGCTGACTTACATGCTATCCGCTTCTTTGATCCCGCCACTGGCGTCGAGACTCGGGTTAATCGCAATGTCCTCGGTGTCGGCAAAGTTGGCGGCGCTTTGAATCTCGCCGCCGATGGTAACAACCTCATTCTGGTTTCCTGGGTAGATAACGATGTGCGCGTCTGGAACCCCGCTTCCGGCGAAATTCTCGAGCGCTACAGCAACCTCAAGGCACCCGTGGCCGCCATTCGCTACGCAGGTCAATTGCTGGCAACAGAGCACGGCAATAGCAGGATCATCGCTTTAAGCAGCGATGGCGTCACAAGTCTATTCGATCTGCCATCACCGACGGGACTGGTCATCCTTCAGGATGGCCTGTATGTCACCGATCGTGAATCCGGCAGCATCTATCAACTTGGCGAAGCCGGCAAACTATTGTCAGCGCCAAAGCTTATCGCCAGTGGTCTGACAACACCGGAAGGCATCGCCGTCAGAGGCAATGATTTTGTGATCCTCGAAGGGGCCACGGGGCAAATCAAACAGGTGAGCCTGGATGGCACCCAGACGCAGCTGGGGACCATTCCAGCCGGTAATCCGGCACCCAGCAGTGCCCAGCCACCCTCTATGATTTTCAATGGTATCGCAGTGGACGCCAGTGGCACGATCTATGCTTCCGGAGAGACCAGCAGGAAGTTGTATCAACTCAAGGCCAGCCACTAACAGCAGAGTCTGGCCAACCCTCGCGGTTAAGCGGGCTTAGCCGCGAGGGTTGGCTTATTGTTGCTGTTGCTGTTGCTGTTGCAGCTGCAGCCGCTTATGACTCTGGAACAGCCCATCCAGGGTTTTCCACATCAACCCAGGGGCACCATTGCCGATTGTGTTGCCGTCGAGGGTACCCACTGGCCAGACTTCATGCCCCGAACTGGTGATCAGTATTTCATCCGCTGCCGCCAGTTCTGCGGCGCTGATATCACGCTCTTCCAAGGCTAAATGGTGCGCCCGAGCCAACTCAACCACGACATCACGGGTGATCCCATGCAACAGATGGTGGGACTTCGGTGGCGTGATAATGATGCCATCTTTGACGATAAAGATATTGGACGCGGTGGCCTCCATCGCCAGACCGTCGCGCATCAACACAGCATCATCAGCCCCCTGGCTAATTGCCTCGTTTTTAAGCATCCCTGCGGCAATCAAACTGACCGTCTTGATGTGACCTCGAGACCATCGAAAATCCTCCAGGGTCACCAACGAATAGGGCCGAATGACGGCTCTTTCGAGAATCGGCGCGGCATAGACCATCACCAATACGGTCGGGGCAACGCGGGGGTAGACATGATCTCGACCTGACGCCACACCCCGAGTCACCTGGATATAAACAAAGGCATTGGTCTCGCCACTACGCCCCACAGCCTCTTCAATCAGATGGGACCAGGCATCTTGAGTCATGGGATTGATCAGTTTAATTTCCGCCAGACTGTTATTCAGCCGATGGAGATGGCGCGTCAGGGTAAACACTCGACCCGCATAGACGGGAATCACCTCATAGATGCCGTCGCCAAACATAAAACCGCGATCCAGCACCGGGACTCGAGCTTCTTCGATGGACTGCCAGGAGCCATTTAAATAGGAAATTGCCATATCGCCTCAGATTTTTTAAATCGAGTCTCATCATAGCCAAATTTCAGGGTTTCTTCACTGCCAGGATAATAATGGTATATTCTCCAAACTGTTGGTCAGCATTCGAGACCCTATGCATTAAGCCAGACTAACCCTTGATGGACCGCTCGCCCTTCCGCTGGCGCCTCATCCAGTCGTTGAGTTAGCCTGAGCCAAGCTACGCAATACAGAGACCTGACTATGATAAAAAAATTACTGATCGCCAACCGTGGTGAAATCGCCATTCGTATCGCCCGAGCCGCCAGCGACATGGGTATCGAGACAGTCGGTATCTGTTCTCAGGACGATCAAGCCGCGCTACATAATCGTCGAGTCGATACCACGGTGATACTTGAAGGCACTGGTGCTGGCGCCTATCTGGATGGCCCGCAGATTATCCAGACCGCCATTAAACATCAGTGTGACGGGATTCATCCAGGCTACGGATTTCTCAGCGAGAACGCCGACTTTGCTCGCCTGTGTGGCGAACACAAAATTACCTTCGTCGGACCCACGCCAGAGCAATTGAGCCTATTTGGTGACAAGTCCCAGGCCCGCCTGCTGGCAGAATCCTGCGGCGTCCCTATCATCAAGGGCACCAATGGCG
>JABMOJ010000154.1 GCA_013204195.1 SAR86 cluster bacterium | reverse complement strand
GTTGCTGGCGCCGATGCTGGGCATGCCCTTGCCGTTGTTACCAATACATATTCTCTGGATAAATCTGGTGACCGATGGTCTGCCGGGGCTGGCGCTGGCGCTTGAGCCGCTGGAGCCGGGGGTGATGAAGCAGCCGCCGCGACCGCCACAGGAGAGTATTTTTGCCGGGGGCATGTGGCAACACATTATCTGGGTTGGTTTACTGATTGGCGGGGTTTCCCTGTATGGCCAGGCTTGGGCGCTGGATCATGGTTCAGCGAATGGGCAGACAATGGTGTTCACCGTATTGACCTTCGCTCAACTGGCTCACGTGTTGGCGATTCGTTCTGAGCAAAACGCCTTATGGCGTCTTGGTCTGTTAAGCAATCGTCCCTTGTTGATCGTGGTCGTGGGCACCGTTGGGCTGCAATTGGCTCTGATTTACACCCCCTGGCTAAATCAGTTGTTCAATCTGCAGCCATTGAGCGGGCTTGACTTGGTCTTGAGTGTCGCGCTGGCGAGTTTGGTCTTTGTGGCAGTTGAGTTAGAGAAGTGGGTTCGGAGCCGCAGCAGCGCCAAGCCGAAGCCTGCATGAACCTCTCGTCTGGCTAGGAGCGTAGCAGGCGGCCGGGTCTGGCACCGGTGTCTTGATCATGGCTGCGAGTTTGGACGCCGTTCACCAGGGTTGCAATATAGCCTGACGCGCCTTGCAGGAAGCGGGCGCCGCCAGCGGGTAAGTCATGGTGCAGTTGCATGTTGCCCAGTTTCAGATTGTCGAAATCAATGACGTTGATGTCGGCACGCTTACCAATTTCGAGACTGCCGCGGTCGTGAAAACCAAATAGTTGGGCATTTTTCAGCGTTTGGCGATGGATCAAGTGAGGTAGTGGCAAAATGGGCCCCCGGGTTCGATCGCGGCCCCAATAGGTTAGCTGATAGGTCGGTGCCACCGCGTCGAAAATCAAGCTGACATGGGCGCCAGCATCACTCAAGCCGGTGACGGTGGTTGTATCCATGAGCATGTCATGGACCGCGTCGAGGTTATGATCGCTATAGTTGGTAAAGAACATTACCGCATTTTGGCAACCATCTGCCGCCACCAGGTAATCGTAAAAGAACTCCCAACTGTTTTGTTGTTTCGCTGCGGCGAGCGCCGAAAAAGATTGTGCCTGAGTTGGCTCGTAGTCCATGGTCTGGTCAAGCACGTAGGTCTGGTCAAAGTTCAGTTCGGCCTGGGCAATGCCATTCTCCATGGTGCCGGGGAACTCGTGCGGAACACTGGTCTCGGTGAGTAGCGCCGCCTTGACCTCAGTTGTGCGCATGGCGGCCAGTAATTCTTCAAAGGGTAGGTGTTTCAGCTTTAGATAAGTCGGCTTGCGCATGAAGCTGTGATAAGTCTTCAATCCGAGGACGATCCCCGTGGGCCGACTGCCAACTTGGGGGTAGACCTTGCCTGCGGAATCACCTGCTTTCATGTTACCGGCTTTAATTGTATCAATCACTTCGCGCCATTTATGCGTCCATTCATCAACCTGAAACAGGGTGAATGTGGTGGGTCTGCCGCTGACTTCGCTGACTTGCTGAATCAGTGCGACTTCTGCATCCAGGCTGTTGGGTTCGCCGCCGTTGGCGGCACCGCTGCCCAAAGTACTGGAAGGAATAATTTGGAAGACGCCTTTGCCGGCGCGTTTCAGTGCGCCGGCCGCGATAGCCAGAATTTCAGCGTCATTAGCAAATGTGCCGGGCACAGGTTCGCCACGGGTAGATCGATGACCGAGAATTCGAGAGGTAGAAAAGCCTACGGCGCCAGCGTTCAATGCCTCGGTAACCAATGCCTGCATTTGCGCCATATCTTGTTCCGTGGCGGCTTCGTTGTCTCTGCCACGGGCGCCCATCACATAATTCCGAACGGCGCCGTGGGCGACTAAGGAGCTGATGTCCAAGGCGTATTCGCGACCCGCGAGAAAATCGAGATACTCAGGGTAGGTTTCCCAGGCCCCCCAGGGCATGCCTTCGTAGAGGGCGGTGCCAGGGATGTCCTCGACACCTTCCATGAGTTCAATCAGGTCCCTGTGACCACTGGGTGCGACGGGAGCAAAACCTACGCCACAGTTACCCATTACGATGGTTGAGACACCATGACTGGCAGAGGGATTCATTTCCGAGTCCCAGGTGACCTGGCCATCATAGTGGGTATGGATATCGACCCAGCCGGGTGTGACGATGGCGCCGGTGGCATCCAGTGTCTGTATCGCTTCAACATCGAGTCTGCCGATGGCAGTGATGAGACCATCTTTGATACTGATGTCGGCCTGGTAGGCTGGAGCGCCGGTGCCATCAATGATAGTTCCTGACTTAATAAGATAATCCTGCATACGACCCGCCCGTTGTTGATTCCGTTATTAAGATATCAGATGTCAGAGATCTGAGGCCAGTGGTATCTGTTTCAACAGCATGGGCTAATTTGTGGTTCTTGGTGGGCCATGATTCAGTGAGCAAAGCCGTGTTCTGGTTACTTGAAGTCACGAGACTGCAGCGCAAAATGTTCGAGGTGATGACTTAAGTCTTCGACCTGGCCGGCGATAACATGAATGATTGCCCCCTGACGCTCCAGGATACCCTTCACTTTAAGCAGTCGTCCCTGAATAATAGCGGTGCGGTATTGCTCTAATATACGGCTCCAAACCACGATATTGATATTGTCGGTTTCATCTTCAAGGGTCAGGAATAAAACCCCCGCGGCTGAGGAAGGTCGTTGGCGACCTGTAACGATGCCAGCTACCTGAACAAATTGGCCGTGGTCTAGTCTGGTTAATTCAGTGCCCGTCTTACATTGGCTGAAAGGCCTGCCCGACTCGCGTAACATGGCCATGGGGTGCCGGCCAAGGGTCAAGCCCAAGCTTTGGTAGTCGGCCCTCAGGTCGTCTGTCTCAGCTGGTGGCGCCAGGTAAACGCCGCTGCTCTCGGCGACCATCGATGGCGCGTCAGTCGTATCAAGTTCAGTGCCTGGTAATATGCCTCGTGCTTGCCAATGTGTCTGGTAGCGGTGTCCTGCCAGGCTCTTGAATGCGCCGCCTTCCGTGAGTCGGCCAAGGTCGCCTCGGTCTAGTCGGGCACGTCTGGCAATATCATCAAGGTCCTTGATGCCCTGCTGCTTGCGGGCATGCAAAATGCGAAAAATAGTCTCGGTCTTGAGCCCCTTTATACGTTGCAGTCCCAGGCGTACGGCCGGTTGGCGAGGCGTAAATGTTGCTTCAGACTGAGGTAGCTCTAGGGTGGATTCCCAATCACTGTAGAGGATATCAACAGGGCGTATTTCAATATTGTGGCGCCGTGCATCTTGCACCAGTTGCGATGGCGAATAGAAGCCCATGGGTTGGCTGTTGAGCAGGCCGCAATAGAATGCCGCCGGCTCATGGCACTTCAACCAGGCTGAAAAATACACCAGCAATGCGAAGCTAGCGGCATGAGATTCAGGAAAGCCATAGTCACCGAAACCCTTGATCTGCTCGAAGATACGCTCGGCAAACTCCCGATCATGGCCCCGTGCTAGCATGCCATTGATGAGCTTTTGCTGGAACACCTCGAGCCCACCCTTACGTTTCCAGGCCGCCATGGCGCGCCGTAGTTGGTCGGCTTCCCCCGGAGAAAAGCCAGCCGCGACCACCGCCAGTTTAATTACTTGCTCCTGGAAAATAGGCACCCCGAGGGTTCGTCCTAGCACCGATTTAATCGCCTCGTTAGCGTAAACAACCGCCTCTTCACCATTGCGCCGTTTCAAGTAAGGATGAACCATATTGCCCTGGATAGGGCCGGGTCTGACGATAGCGACCTCAATCACCAGGTCATAGAAGCAGGCGGGCTTCAAGCGCGGTAACATGGACATTTGAGCCCGTGATTCCACCTGAAAAACCCCCAGGCTGTCGGCCCGCTGTAACATTTGGTAGGTCAGTGGGTCCTCGGTAGGGATACTGGCCAGGTCGAGATGAGTATGCCGATATTGATTAATTAAATTCAGGGTTTTGCGAATCGCAGTCAGCATGCCTAAAGCCAGAATATCGACTTTTAGCAGACCCAGGGCTTCCAGATCATACTTGTCCCACTGAATAATCGTTCTGTCAGGCATCGCTGCATTTTCAATAGGCACCAATTGGGACAAGGGACCGCTGGAGATAATAAAACCGCCGACATGCTGCGACAGATGGCGAGGTGTGCCGAGTATTTGCTGGATCAGGTCAATAAATTGGCTGATGATCGGGCTCCGTGGATTGATGCCGGCGGCTTCGAACCGGGCCAGTAACTCATCCTGTTTATCCCACCAGGAAAGGGAGCTGGCTAGGTGTTCAACAAGGGTCAGATCCATGCCGAGGGCTTTGCCAACGTCTCTGACGGCACTCTTTGGTCGGTAGGTGACCACACTGGCTGCGAGGGCGGCGCGATGACGGCCGTATTTTTTATAAATGTATTGAATTACTTCTTCGCGGCGTTCGTGCTCGAAGTCGACATCGATGTCCGGCGGCTCATCCCGTTCTTTGGAGATAAATCGCTCAAATAACAATTCAGACTTGGCGGGATCAACCTCGGTGATTTCGAGACAATAACAGACGGCGCTATTGGCTGCAGAGCCGCGACCCTGGCAGAGAATTTGGGCGTCGCGGGCAAATTGCACGATGTCGAACACGGTCAGAAAATAATACTCGTATTGTAGATCCTGAATCAGTCGCAGCTCTTTTTCGATGGTTGCCCAGACCTTGGGCTTAATCCCCTGTGGCCAGCGCTTGCTGGCGCCTGCCTCCACCAGTTGGCGTAGATACTGTGGCGGCGTCAGGTTGGGTGGCACCAATTCCTGGGGGTACTCATAGCGCAACTCATCCAGAGAGAAATCGCACAGGTCGCTAATACGGACAGTCTCTGCCAGCAGTGCTGGTGGATACAGGCTGGCCAGCAAAGGTAAAGATCGCAGGTGTCGCTCACCATGGGCAAACAATAACTTTCCAGCCAGACGCAAAGGTTGGCCGATGCGAATGGCAGAGACAATATCTTGTAAGGCTTTACGATCAGGGTGGTGCATATGGACATCGCCGCAGGCTACCAACGGTAGCTCAAAGGCCTTGGAGAGTTCAAAAGCCTGCTGGTAGGCCGTTATGTCTTGGCCATCGGGAAAAATTTCAACGCCGAGCCAGAGTCTTTTACTGAAATGCTGGGCAAGCCAATGACCCGTCATGTGGGTGCGATCCTTGTCGGGATAGATAGGACTGCCATGCCGGTTACGCCGGGTATTGGGCAGCCAGATCGCAAGACATTGACTCAGACCAAATTCCATATCCTTGAGGTCTAATTGATAATCGCCTTTACTGGCCCTTCTGCGGCCCAGGGTGATCAAGTTACAGATCTGGCCGTAGCCCGCACGATTGGGTGCCAGAAGAATCAGATGAGTGTCATCGGTTAAGTAGAACTGGCTACCGATAAGGAGTTTTAGGCCGCACTCACGAGCAGCGACATGAGCCTTGACAACGCCAGCCATAGAGCACTCATCGGTGATCGCCAGCGCTTGATAACCCAAGTCAGCGGCTTGTTTGACGAGCTCCTCCGGAGATGAGGCGCCACGCAGAAAGGAGTAATGACTGATGCAATGTAGTTCAGCGTAGGGACTTTCTATGGGGCTGCGAAACCGGCCTAAAGGAAGGGGAGGGCCTGATGGTGACATGATGTTTAGTTGAGTCCGGTGGCTTGCTGACAAATTTATACTGTAAATATATACAGGTTTATTTGGCTGGGCAATAGCCGAAATCAGATCAAGCTGTTTTAGTG
>JABMOJ010000153.1 GCA_013204195.1 SAR86 cluster bacterium | reverse complement strand
CCCCATTGTTTTGTGACCAATCGTGTACCGGATGCGCGGGTTGCTGATGCACCCACCTGTGGCAAATGCCGACTGCCGCTGTTTACGGGCAAGCCGACGGCGGTCAATCTAGCGCAGTTTCAAAAGATGCGGCAATTTAACGATACACCTTTGATCGTCGACTTTTGGGCTGAGTGGTGTGGTCCTTGTAAAATGTTCGCGCCAACCTTTGCCCAGGCCACCGAGCAACTCGAGCCACGCTTTCGGCTGCTCAAGGTAGATACTGAAGCGAATCAGGAAATTGCGGCAAATTACCGAATTCAATCAATCCCGACACTCGCGCTGTTTAAGCATGGTAAGGAGTCAGCGCGTCAAGCCGGCGCCCTGTCCTTATCGCAGTTTATGGGCTGGGTTGAGAGCAAAGCCTGAACTGCGCCGCCAGATTTAACCCATCACTTCAATTAAGCCCTCAAGGGCAGTGATCGCGGCCTGTTGGCGAATGTCTGTTCGGTCACCGGTAAACACAGAGTGGCGCGTTCGTTGAATCTCCGGCATGGCAATGCCGTCCAGGCGTCGAGCCCAGGCTAACCAGACGGTGCCGACGGGCGTTCCTATATCGTCGCCGGTGGGACCCGCAATACCGGTGACGGCTACCGACAGGTCGGCGACACTATGACCCAGGACGCCCAAGGCCATCTGACAAGCCACGATTTCACTGATAGGCCCATAGTGTTGCAGTGATTCCGTTGCGACCCCCAGCAGACGCTGTTTCGCTGTGTTGCTGTAGACCACCATGCCGCAGTCAAACCAGTCTGAACTACCGGCGATACTCGTGCACAGCGTGGCGATCAGCCCTCCAGTACAGGATTCAGCGGTGGCGATTCGGTGCCCGCCAGATAATGCGAGCAGGCTCAAACGGCGTAACAGTGGCTGAATTGAAGTTTTACTGTCGATGATATCTGCCATGGCAAGGGTCAACCTGAACACAGAATTCGTTGGAGTATAGATGGGCGGGTTTCTGCAGGAGTTGTTTCACGTCAACGTAATTGTGGCGTCGCGTTTGTAAACTGACGGCTGTTCCCGGTCGAGGTTGATGATGCTCTTCATTTGTGTTGCCCCGCGCTGTCCTCGTTGGCCGGCGGTTGTTATGTCAATATCTGTCCGGCGTATGCCGATCCGATTTAATCTGGTTAGCCGCACTCGTCGCTGGGCTGGTTGAGATGACAGACCAGCCCCCGCGCTTGCCTACGCCTGATTCGCCTACGCCTGATTCAAAGCCTGATTCAAAGCCTGATTCACAGTCTGAGCCTACGTCTGACACGCCACCTGCCGGGGGGCCTCGGTCAAACTCGAACACACCACCCCAAGCGCCGGCGCCGGAAGAACAACAACCGCTAACCTCACAATCGTCACAATCGTCACAAAGATCTTCCCAGCCAGCATCATCGCAACGTCGAGATGCGGCGACGCCCAGTCCTTGGCTTTCAGCGTTGATGTGGCTCGCGATCACGGTGATGACGGTGAATCTGTTGGTACGTAACAATGCTGAGACCGGTGAAATTCCCTATTCGGCATTCAAACAACAGGTTCGGGATGGCAATATTCAGAGCATCGTGATCCGCGGTAGTGAAATCCGAGGCGTTTATCGATTTCCTAAGGCCGAGACAGATAATCGTTTCTCAACGATGCTGCCGACAATCGCTGATGCCCAACTCATGACCCTGCTGGAAGAAAGTAAAGTCGTCGTTAGCGTTCAGTCCACAGAATATTCGACTTGGGTGACGATCTTGATCAATATTTTTCCGTGGCTGTTGATTATTGGGCTTTTTCTGCTCAGCCGGCAAATGCTCGGCAAGCAGTTTTTGCCGGGCGGTGGGGGATTTACCAAGTCGCGGGCAAGACTCGCTGAGCCCGAAGATATTCATACGCGGTATGACGATATTGCGGGCCTCAATAGTGCCAAGGCGGATCTTCAGGAAGTGATTGAGTACCTGAAATTCCCGCAAAAATTTCGCCGCCTCGGCGCCAAGATACCCAAGGGCCTACTTTTGATGGGGCCGCCGGGTACCGGCAAAACCTTGCTCGCAAAAGCCACAGCAGGGGAGGCTGGGGTACCGTTTTTCAGCATCACTGGGTCTGAATTTGTTGAAATGTTTGTTGGCGTGGGTGCCTCCCGCGTGCGGGATATGTTTTTGCAAGCGCGTGCTGCAGCACCGGCGTTGATTTTTATTGACGAGATCGATTCTGTCGGTCGGGCTCGCAGCGGCATGTTTGGTAACAATAATGATGAGCGTGAACAGACTCTGAACCAAATATTGGCAGAAATGGACGGCTTTAAGGAAGAGGAGACAGTGGTGGTGTTGGCAGCGACCAATCGCCCGGATGTGCTGGATGCCGCCCTGTTGCGTCCCGGGCGATTTGATCGCAAGGTCGTGCTCGATTTGCCGCAGAAGCTTGCTCGGCAGGCCATACTTGCCGTGCATGCGCGAGGCAAACCGATCGAACCTGACGTGAATCTGGAGAGCATTGCGCTCGGCACCGTTGGGTTCTCAGGCGCTGATCTGGCGAACCTGGTCAACGAAGCCGCACTGCTGGCTGCTCGCGCGGAAAAAAACAGCATCAACCAAGCTGACTTCGAAAATGCCAGAGACAAAATCATTCTCGGCGAGCGACGGGAAGCCTTATTTTCCGAAGAAGAGAAACGCCGTACTGCTTATCATGAAGCGGGTCATGCCCTGACAGCTTTTTTTATGCCACATGGAGATACCTTGCGCAAAATTTCCATTATCCCCAGGGGCCGTGCTTTAGGTGTCACGGAACAATCTCCCAAGGAGGATATGTTGAATTACTCTCAGCACTATCTGGAAGATCGGCTAGCGATATTGTTAGGGGGAAGAGTGGCTGAAAATCTAGTATTCGAAGAAGCCAGCTCCGGTGCGGCAGACGATTTAAAACAGGCTACCCATCTAGCCAGACACATGATCCAAGAGTGGGGTATGAGCAATGTGCTGGGCCCCGTCACTTACCGGGAAACCGAACAAACCTTCCTCGGCCAGGAGGTCAGCCCGCCACGGGTCTATAGCGAGCATACCGCTGAAATTATTGATGCTGAGATAACTCGCCTGATTAAGGCTAGCGAGCAGAGGGCATTGGCGGTTCAGCAACAGTACCGTGACAAGCTCGATAAACTTGCGGCTGCGTTGCTCGAGCAGGAAACCTTGGGAGAGGAAGAGATCACTGCGATTCTTGCTTAAGGATTTTGCGCGGTTGCGGGATGGTCTGAACGCCAGCCAAAATATCTTCCTCCAGATTGAGCAGTACACGCACCGCCTCAAACAAGGCGGTGGTGGACAAATACGCGGCCCGGTTAATATTCAGTAAATTAGCGATCTCATGGTTTAAATGCTTGTCAGCGCCCACGACGGTGTAGATTTCATTGAGATACCATTCGTAGCCACGCCGTACTTGCCGAAAGAGCTCAACGTACTCGTTTGCAATATTCGGACTTGCAGGCACGGCCATCAGCGTTGCCAACCCGTGATAGTTACCGGTGACGTACAAGCAAAAGCTGGCGTACAGGTCGTGAATAGTACCTGAAGGACTAACCCGGAACTCATCAACGTTGTGGCGAATATCCTTGATGAACTTCGCGGCATAAGTGGCGTTGCGAACGGCGTGATTCAACTGCGTGACCAGACGCAAGTCTTCCTCTTCCTTGGCATCTCGCTGAATCGCATAGGTGTATCCCAGCACTTCACTTTCTGTTTGTTTGAGTAATTTGTATTCTTGTTCGTAGCGCGCCACATAACGCAGCGGCTCACCTGCAAGCAATTCACTATTCTCATCGAATACCGCATGAGCGTGGATGTGAAAGCTATGCATGTTCAACCGAATCGCATTGAAGAGCATGCGGGTCAGCTCTTTACGAACAGCTTCAATCGCGCCGTCAGGTACGCTGCTGGAGACCTTGTGAATATAGGCTGTGGCGCCAGGCGTGAGGCTTCGTTCTGGGGCCATCCAGTTGAGCAGGCCGATAAAGGGATCTAAAAACGGCAGAAATATCAAAATCCCTAAAAAATTGGGTCTTCCCCAATCATGGTGGGTAATCATTGATGGATTCCGGCCGGATACAGCTCAAGGCCGCCAAGGTG
>JABMOJ010000152.1 GCA_013204195.1 SAR86 cluster bacterium | reverse complement strand
GTTGGGCCTCGGACCAGAGCCGGTAGCAGCGACCGGCTCGCAGTCGACCGGCACGGCCCATACGCTGAATGCTAGAGGCCTGAGAAATTTTTTGGGTCTGCAACCGCGTCATGCCCGTGCCCGGGTCAAACACTGGCTCACGGGCGAGACCCGTATCGACCACTATATCAACGCCTTCAATGGTGAGGCTGGTCTCGGCAATATTGGTGGCCAGCACCACCTTACGCTGACCAAGGCGCTGCCCCTCGAGGGCGACGGGCGCGATCGCTGCTTGCTGGGCTTGCAGACTCAAATTGCCATACAGGGGGCAAACCTGAACATCACGGTTCTGTTGCGCAGACAGCCAGCTGGTCAAGGCTGCACAAACCCGAGTAATTTCGCCCTGGCCAGGCAGAAACACCAGAATACTGCTCTCGGCATTGTCTTGCAGTGCCTGAATCACGCCGGCAACGGCACGATCCACGGCGGACTCTCTGGGCTGGCTGGGACGGCCATAGATGATATCGACGGGAAATTGCTTACCCGCACTGCTGACGATAGGCGCATCATTCAGCCAGGCTGCAACGCCGACACTGTCTAACGTCGCCGACATCAGTAACAGTTTCAGGGGATTGCCTGCACCCCGGAACAAGGCTCGCCCGTGCAAACACAGGCTCAAGGCGAGATCGGCATCCAGGTTACGCTCGTGGTATTCATCGAAGATCACCAGCCCCACATCGGCCAAGCCCGGATCATCCTGCAGCATGCGCGTCAAAATGCCCTCGGTGATAATCTCGATACGCGTGTTTGGACCGATCCGGGTGTCCTGACGCATGCGATAACCGACGGTCTCGCCAGGCTCCTCACCCAGCAGGCTGGCCAATCGGTGGGCCGCCATTCGAGTCGCCAGCCGCCGAGGCTCAAGCAGCAGAATTTTACGACCCAGCAGCCAAGGTTCAGCCAGGAGCATCAGCGGCACCAACGTTGTCTTGCCAGCTCCCGGCGGAGCTTCCAAAATGACTTCATGGCGAGCTTGCAGCCGCTCACTGAGCTCTGCCAGCACCGCCTCTACAGGCAGCCCGGTCTTGGGGACGACAGGGGGGCTCACTGTCAGTCTCTATCCAAGCGGCGGATCTCTGGCGCATCACCGGTGGAACCCTTGGTGATCCCAGAAATCTTGGCATTTCGTCCCGAGGTTTTGGGGAATTTTTTCGACAGTTCTGGCCCCGCCGCAGTCAAGCCACCGTCTACCACCAGCGCTTCACCGGTGACAAAAGCCGAATCTGAGCTGGCCAAAAACACCGCCGCACCGGCAATATGCTCGCCCCGACCATAGTCTGGCCAGGGTTGTGAGTGAGCGAACACTTTCTGGGTAGCGCCCGCGTTGCCGCCATCTGCCAGCGGCGTGACAATAAAACCCGGGCAAATGGCGTTGACTCTGATCCTGCTGGCCGCCAGCTCCACGGCCGCCGACTGGGTCATGCTGATGACTGCAGCCTTGGCAGCAGAATAGACCAGCGGCCCACCATCGCCACTCAGGCCGGCGATGGATGCCGTGTTAATAATCACGCCGCCCTCGGCCTGCGCCTGCATCACCCGGGCACCATGTTTGATGCCAAAAAAGACCCCCTTAGCCAGGACATCAAAGGTGTAGTCCCAATCACTTTCGGTGGTCTCAATCAGCGGGCCGATAGCACCACCGACGCCCGCATTGTTGAACAACACATCGAGCCGGCCAAACTGCCGCAGAGTGGCCTGAATCATTCCCTCGACACTGGCTTCCTGAGCGACGTCAGTGCGCACAAAACCAACCCTGCCGGCATAGCCGGCCTCAATGGCGCCGTGCAACGCTGCCTCGCCGGTCGCCTGGTTGTAGTCGGCAATCATGACCCGCGCGCCTTCGGCGAGAAATCGCATGACCGTGGCCAGGCCCATGCCGCTGGCTCCACCGGTGATAATCGTCACTTGGTTCTCAAGTCGCATCGCTCACTCCTGGTCTTAGACCCCATGTGTTGAAGCATCAAGATAACACAGGCAGACGCGCTAGCAAGACGCGCTGCTGGCTGGGCCCAGGCCCTTGAAATAGATTATCTTTTACCGCGCCAGGATTGCTATCCTTATCACCATCATCAATTGGGAGTCACACCTATGAAAGTAGCAGCTATTCAACAACCCGGCGGTCTGGACAAGAT
>JABMOJ010000151.1 GCA_013204195.1 SAR86 cluster bacterium | reverse complement strand
GCATCATGCCAAAGTAGCGGGTCAGGATGCTCTGAGCCTCGTTGACCAGGCCTGGATCGAATCTGATTTTATCCCGACGGTACAGCAGCGCGGTGCAGCCATTATTAAGGCGCGTGGACTATCCAGTGCGGCATCAGCTGCGAATGCGGCGATCGAGCATATGCGTGACTGGGCGCTGGGTACTCAGGGCGAAACCGTCAGCATGGGTGTTTATTCTGATGGCAGTTACGGTATCACCCAGGGCCTGATCTACTCCTTTCCTTGCACCTGCGAAAACGGCGACTGGGCCATCGTTCAGGGCTTGAGCATCAATGGCTTCAGCCAAGAAAAGATGTCGGCAACGGAAACGGAGCTGGTTGAAGAGCGTGATGCGGTTGCACACCTGCTTAAATAGCGGTTTGTAGTTGGCACTAGCCGATATCAGCCGTGACGGGCTGATTCGGCGATGATTTACCGTTTGCAGCCTGACGGTCGTCTGGCCGCCGGTGTGCCTAGTAGGCGCCTAGTAGACGCCTAGGTGCGCGGTACCGCAAGCAAGAGGACCGCGGGCGATGAGCCCGAGTTGACCAACCGCTGCGCGGGCGCCATCGCGCTCAACAGCATGCCGTCCTCATTGGTGAGGGGCTGTCCACCGACCAGAACCTCGCCTTCCACGCCGATTAAGATGCCGTAGTCTTGCAGCAACAATGTATGGCTGCTATTGACCGCCAGGCGAACCCGGCGCACTTCAAACTGTGGAAATTGCACGATCTGATGGATCTCGCAACCCGCCTCGTGGGCGATGCTGATGGGCTCGGGCGCCATGTTCGAGTCAAGATTGGCGCGATTGATGGCGGTCTTTGTGTCCCAGTGCGACTGGGTGAGGACTTTTTGCCCAAATGACAGAATGAACCGTTCATAATGGGGCGACTGAAATTCAATGACCCGCACGCCATGCTGGAGTGAGTGGGGCGTTCTGGGTTGAACCTGAATAATACTGCCTACTTCGAGCTCTTTGAGGTCGGTAAACGCTTCCATTGTATGGCGGCGTTGCAGCTCTTGTTGGTTGAGTTCGTCATCTAGCGAGGCGCGCCAGTGCTCTGCCAGAGTCGGCGCGATAATGGCGTCAAGTGCATAGCCGTTCTGTACCTTGATCTTGTCGAGTTCAAGGTCGATGGCTTCACGTATCGACCGATAATGATTAACGGCTGTCAGATAGGCTTGTTTGAACGCCGCTGGGGATTCAAATTCCTTAAGCTTGTCTGGGCTAAATCCATATCTGATCTGACCCTTGCCATCGGGCCAGGCGACCTCATCCACGTGAGTGACGACGTAAACTTCGATTTTTTGTTCATGTAGTTCAAGGTACAGGTCGCCGTACACCTTCTGTTGCAGGGGGGCCAAGATCTTTAACAGAATAGGGTCTCGCGCCGTCGTCGTGCCGAGCAGGCGTTGGGGGCTCAGTGCAATAAGCCAAGGTAGCGGCGTGTTCTGGATGCTGCAAATTCCTCGTGATTCAATCCCAGTATACCAAATTTCTGCGCCCCAGGGCTTGGGCACCGTCACCTGATCCAGGCGTAATGGTGCCGTCAGATTAATCCAATCTGCAGTCATTGCGCCGGGTTCCGCGGCGATTCGACAGTACAGTTCGCCGGCTTTGAGGTGACACTCGCAGTATAATTGTAAGGTCGAGGGTTCCGCCTCGTAGTAGTTCAGGAACTCAAAATTGAAGCTGATCTGGGCATCAACTGCATCCAGCAATAGTTCCTCTATGATCCGGGCTGGCGCAGCCACGGTGCCTAACGACTTATCCATGTTCTGACTCGAATGTTCTGGGCTGGTCCACAGTCCTCGCTCTATAGGGGTCTGTGAGATACTGGTTGAGGTTGGTTAACGTCATATTAAATGAATTTAAGGGACTATCCATCGTTTCTGGTACGAGGCCGGGTATTGGTATCTTTCCAGGTCCGATAACGGCTAGATCGTGATCGGCGTCGGGACTAAGATAGAGCGAGCCTTAAGTATTGTAGCCGTATGAATAGTCAGGCATTCGAACTCGCACGCCAGGCCCGGGATCCCAGATTCGACGGGCGATTTTATATCGGCGTCAAAACCACAGGTATCTATTGTCGGCCAATTTGTCGAGTACGCCTGCCTAAGCGGGAAAATGTGACGTTTTTCTCCTCCGCAGCGGCGGCGGGAATGGCTGGATTCAGACCCTGCTTACGCTGCCGGCCGGAGTCGGCACCAGGCACCCCGGCTTGGTCGGGTACCAGCACAACGGTGACTCGCGGTTTGAAATTAATTGCTGCCGGTGAGCTGGATCAGGCCGGAGTTGAGGCCTTGAGTGATCGATTAGGCGTCACTTCGAGGCACTTGCGACGTTTGTTTGTTGCGCATTTGGGTGTCACGCCAGTAGCCATTGCCCAGACTCGACGCCTGCAAGCTGCCGCAACGTTATTGGCTCAAACCACCTTGTCTGTGGCCCAGATCGCTCATATGGCTGGATACGGGAGTGTCAGGCGCCTTAATGCCCATGTTCAAAATGTCTATGGTCGTACGCCGTCCAACTTGAGGCGCGGCTCGAAGAAGTCGCCGGTGCGGGGTTTTATCCTGCGGTTAGGCTATCGTCCACCCTTTGACTTTGCGGGTGTGCTGAATTTTCTCTCGGTACGGGGAATCCCCGGTGTTGAGTGGGTTAGCCCGTCGAGTTATGGACGATCGATTCTGGTGGATGGCCAGCCTGGCAGTTTTACGGTGTCCAACGATGCTGAAAATCACCTTTTGGTGTGCCACATCGAGCTTGCAGATCCTGCTGGTTTGATGCGAGTTCGAGGGCGTATCAAGGCGCTGTTTGATCTGGATGCCGACCCATTGGAAATTAATCAATGTTTGACGAAAGACCCGTTATTGGCGCCATTCGTCGCGGAAAATCTGGGCCAAAGAGTACCCGGGGGCTGGGATCCCTTCGAAATAGCCGTGCGTGCTATCGTCGGTCAGCAGATATCCGTCAAGGGTGCGACAACTGTCATGGGTCGAATAGCACAGCAATACGGCAGACTCGTGAATCAAACCCAGTTTTTCCCGTCACCGGCGGAGTTGGAAGTTCTTGATCCAATAGATTTGCCGATGCCGCGGGGCAGGGCAGCAGCCATTCAGATGTTAGCGGCGAAAGTGGCCAGCGGCGAGATTGATTTTGACCGCTTCAGTGATTCGCAAAGTTTGATTGATACATTGATTAGCATTAAGGGCATCGGCGGCTGGACGGCGCGCTATGTCGCGATGCGTGCAATCAACGACCCCGATGCCTTTCTCCACGACGACCTGGTTCTGGCGCGAATTGCGCAACAGCGATTGGGTCTGGCAGACAGTCAGGCATTGCTGCAGCGCTCAAGCAATTGGCAACCCTGGCGAGCCTATGCGGGTATGCACCTATGGCGCCAAGCGTCTAAAACTCAATAACCGGGCAATAATAGGAGAGTGCCATGCAATTTCGCTATTTAGACACCCCCATCGGT
>JABMOJ010000150.1 GCA_013204195.1 SAR86 cluster bacterium | reverse complement strand
GTTCAATGGGCGTCACCCCGGCACTCGCCGCATTGGCAATACCTTCCGTACCATGGCAGTGGGCGGCCACCAGGCAGTTATGGGAGTGCGCTTCAATGACGATCCTAGCCATCGTTTCCCGATCAAACTGGGCATTCCCGGGGGTTGAACCAGGCGTCAGATTACCACCGGTGGCCATAACTTTGATGAGATCTACGCCATGTTCAATCTGGCGAGCCAAGACGCTCAGCGCACCTTCCAGGTCCGCCGCCTCACCACCCCAAAAGTGACAATGACCCTGAATTGAAGTAATCGGTTGCCCAGAGCAGACCAAGCGTGTCGCCATCAACTCACCTCGGTTTATGCTGTCGCGCACAGCCAGCTCCAACCAGCGACCACCGCCCAAGTCACGGGCCGTCGTAATTCCGCAACTCAACATCTGCACCGCACGGGCCTTAATTTTTTTGATCAGCTCAGCATCGGTGAATTTATCTTGTTCGAAAGGGTCCTTGATGTCAGGGTCAAGACACATATGCACATGGGCATCGATCAGACCCGGGATAACCGTCAGCCCGCCCATATCACGAGCATCAGCGGCATTGACAGTCGAGGAATTAACCAGCTGGTGAATCTTACCTGCTTTGACTTCAATGCCATCAAATTCAGGATCCAGCTGGTCTGCGACGCCGTCCCAGATCCGTAAATTGGTCAGTATCATGATCGCGCATCCTCGGTTCAGTCAGTGATGGAGCACCTTGAGTGTTTGAACACCTGATCACCTACAAGTTCGACAATCCATAGCTGTGAGCTTCTGAAATTCAACCTAGAGACAGACCAGATGAAACACGCAGGTCTTCGAGGTATCCAGCAGCAGCCTAATCGTTTCGACCCAAGGCCGAAGAATAGCGAACTAACATACACCCAAAGGGCTGATGCCCCTTGGAGAAAACACACACGATCGATTAGCCAGACCACTGCTTTTAAGGGCGAACTATCTCACTGACAGCAATCTGTTAAATTCAACCATAGTCGCTAACAGCTCATCAGGATTATAGGCATCTTCATCACTGACATCTGCGTAAAGCCGGTCAAGCCAGGTCCGATACTCGTCTCTTAGGCTAGCGGCATTCAGCAACATATCAATCGCCATCGTCGCCTGCTCCGCTGCCACGTAATCGGCAAATTGATCTTCACTACCCGCCACCGCTATAGCACGCAAAAGCCGCAGAGGCATAGTCGGACCGGCCTGACTCACAGCGTCCCGCTCGATAATCGCAATATTCTGCCTAATCGAAGCGAGCAGATCGGCCAAGGGTTGTCTACGCGCAACAGCCTGATGTAGTGCGGTCATCTGCTCTCTAAGAGTCATTTCCAAGGACGGAGCAGCAACCTGTGCCAACGCAAAAAGCATGACGAAATTCGCGTCGTTAAGTCTGACACTGCCAGGCGGCAATCCAGTTCTGTTAGCCAACCAACGGGGCTCCGACATTGGGTGATGACAGGTATGGCAGTCAAACAACGCCAACTCAGGAAACAGACCACCGCTATCTAACCGAGTCTCGATCAAACTCAGGGTTTGCTCAGTACTGCGTGTCTGGCCAATAACCCAGGTAACTAAGCTATCGCCGTACCATTTCTCGGCCCGATAGTCCTCGTCCACGAGATAGTGCGCCGGCTGCAGGATACCGAAGGTGTCGAGCTCAAAAGCTAAACGGGGATGACCTGCTCCCATAATATCGTGGCTTGCGAATTTGTCCGCCGTGCCCAAGTGACATGACAAGCATAATTTGGCTCGATCTGCTGCCTGATCTGCTGGGTAAAGACCGGCGTCAATATTGTGCTGCCTGTCCGTAGCCGCGTCGGCGTGCTCGGAAATATAGTCACCGGCACCACCATGACATGCCTCACAGCCGACACCATCACTTAACAGAAACTTTTCGCCCTGTTGCTCAACCGCAACGTTATCCGCATGACAGTCAAGACATAGGCTCGCCTCGTGCGCATTCTTCAGGCCTAGATTAGTCGCGATCCTCGCAGATTCCGGCGTCAACAGCGTCTGGTAAGCGATACGATGGCGATCGTGTCGACTCCATGTCACATATTCATTTTGGAGTACTGCCGAACCTGATTTGGGCCGCACGGATCCATGACACACACCTGAGGCGCAACTGGCAACGCCTAAGTGAATCTCTTGATCGTTTTGAGGCAGCTCAGCAGCGATCGTAGAGCCAGCGACCAGCAGGCTTGAAAATAGCCCTACGACAACGAGCAGTATTGATAATGATTTCGACGCTGAAATCGGCTCCGAAATGTAATGGGTCTGATGCATCATTGTTTCTCCATCACTGGGGTCGGTTTCGTCGGCATTTTATCCGTCACAAACCAAGGCTTGCCGTCTTCATTCAAATAAAGACTGCGCATATCTGACTCGGACAGAGGGCCTGCCCCGACTCGACTAAATACTGCTACCTGACCACCGGTTTCATCAACCGCACGATCTCGCTCCAGCCCACGCGACAAGGCTATCGCTGGTCGCTTAGTGGCAAAGGAGCTGATAGTTTCAGGCATTGGCTCCGGGCTGAATCCATAATACCTGGGCTGGGATTCTGGCGAGGTCAACTGAATCACCTTCAGACCGGCTCGGCCATCAGCAACATAGGCCATCAGGCTGGCATTGGTAGTGGCGACAACAATATCTCGCGCATCAACGATGTTATCGGTGAACTGCTGATACAGTTGCATTTTTTGCGGTTGGGTGACGTCAACAATGTAAATTCCGTCAGCACCGGCAGCGACATAGGCATAGGTCCGTGCAACAAAGACTTTATGCGCATCCTTGATAGGAATCGTGTTGCCTTCCACCACAAATGCTACCGCTGGGTCCGTAATATCGATTACCTTCAGTCCCTCAGCATCGGTGACGAACAAGAATCTAAACTGCTGAACCAGCGCTCTTGGCGCTTGCATGGGAATCGTCTTCACATGTCGCGGCTGCAGCGGCTCGTCAAGGTCGATAATAGCGACACCATCTTCAACGACGATGTACGCAAAGTGTCCACCCACAGAGATATCACGAGCGCCTGTCAAAACCCCACCCTCATTCCAGGTCAGAGCGCGTTCCAGAAAGTTGTTACGCGGCTCGCCGTCGGCAAGTGTATCGATGTTGGTCAAAATCAATCCTTCTTCAGAATCGGTGATCAGCGCATAGTTATACAAAGGATGGAATGCCTTTTCCTGGTTGACAATGCGCATCAAGTCACCCTGGTTACGCTCAGGAGCGATGGGCTGAGTAGTCTGCAATGACAGGCAGGTGGCGTTGGCTGACTTGATTCGAGTATCTTGCCCAAGACTCGACGCTGGCGCGGTAATAATCCGTTGGCTTACCCCTTTATTGGCAATAGACGCAACATCGTAGACCACTAAACCTCGATCACCTTCGGCAGCGAATAAGTATTCACCACGTAGCTGTAAACAACTCGCTGTACCCGCACCATGGCTATAGCCAGTTTCCAGCTTCTCATCGCGAGCTTTATGGTTCGCGAAATCTGTCGGATAGGTGTACTGATGCAGATAGCTGCCGATCACGGCCTGAGGCTCGTCCCATTCGGTGACTTGAACGGCTTCGACCGAGCCTTCACCACCAATGTATGCATGGTAACCAATGAAATCGATGAAGTCCGTACCATATCCCAGGGTCTGCGCCATAATGGCGTTGTTGTCACCGTTTTCGTCTAGGTGACAGTCAGAACAAACCCGTGTTTCGGTTTTTCGCACTGTATGGGCAAAATGCGGATTGATGGCTTGCGAACTATAACCGCTGGCCGATATGGGCGGTTGCTGGACATAGACTTTCTCGCGATTCGAATTCGTCGAGGACAAGACCAGCGCCGAAGTTGAACGCAATGGTGTAATCCTGCCACCATTAATCTTGCCGCGCCGACCGATCATGAAAATCTGATCTCGCGCAACCTGCGGATTATAGGTAGCGAAGTTGCGGCTCTCGCCCCCTTCATAGTGCTTACTTTCCGCTTTCCAGTTCGCTTCAATGGGCAGATGACAACCGCCACAACTCGTCGTCCAGGATTGGTGACAGGTATAACACTCCATTTTTTCGTAACTGTGGGCTCGTTCTTCAACAGGGACATCGGGTCCCCAGACCTGAGTGTCTGAATTATTACTCATGGTCTTGGCACGGGCCGCTTTGTCGTTGTACTCCGCATGCTCGGGATTAACAGAGTCTTTAACGAGACTCAATTGCCACTCACGATCCGGCCACATCAGGCTGCGCTGAAAAAGCTTACCCTCACGCCAACTGAACCGAGGCTTTCCATCAGGGTTACGGATCAAGCTTAAGTCTGTTCCGCCCGGGGGCGCTGCCGGACCTGAGGTCCGCAGGTTGGGATATTCATCAGCAGATCCATGACAATCGACACAGTCAATTTCAACGGCGTTGGCCACTTCACCGTAGATGTGGCCATTACCGTGGCTGTCTTGAGAGAAGTGACAGTCAACGCAATGCATACCTACGTACAAGTGGATCGAAGACATGTGAACGGCCTTATCAAACTTGTCTGGGTCGTCAGGCGAGACAATCTCACCTTAAGCATCTAGCACGTTGCCCTTACGAT
>JABMOJ010000149.1 GCA_013204195.1 SAR86 cluster bacterium | reverse complement strand
GTTCTACACTAGTCTGCTGGGCTGTGAGGTTGGCCGCAGCAGCAGCCAATGGGTCGACCTGAATTTGTTTGGTCATCAATTAGTCTGCCATCAGGTCGAAGGCATGGCAGCGCGAAGTGCATCGCCCACCAACCCCGTTGATGGTCATGATGTGCCGGTGCCGCATTTTGGTGTCGTGCTTGAGATGGCTACTTGGGAAGCGTTGGCGGCGCGTCTGCAGGCCGCCAATATTGAATTTGTGATCGCGCCGCATATTCGCTTCAAGGGTCTTGCGGGCGAGCAGGCCACCATGTTCTTTTATGATCCCAGTGGTAATGCACTGGAGTTCAAGGCTTTCAACGACATCGAGGCTGAGCTGTTTAAAATCTGATATTGAGTGCCAGGCTTTGTGCTGAGCCGATGCAACAAGCGGCTGGCCGGGAGCCTGCACGCTGAGACAATAAACTTTGCGCCGCGAGGAGTATGCCACTAGCATGTGGGCTTTGTTATTACATCAAAAGCAGTAGAGCATGTCACAGCGTTTTTGGTATCTTGCCGGCGTGGGGACGTTTATCGTGCCCATGGGTATGCAAACCATTCTGTTTCCCTGGTTGGTGGTGGTGCAGCTCCATGAAGGGGCTGAACGTTTGGGTCTGGCACAAATGTGCACCCAGTTGCCGGCCATCTTCCTGATTCTTTTTGGCGGGGTCCTCGCTGATCGCATGGACGCTCGCAAAATCCTGTTGTTGGGACATTTGCTCGCCGCCTTGCCAATGCTGGGGCTAGCGCTGGCCCTGAGTCTGGATGGCCTGTCTTACAGTATACTTATCGTCTATGCCTTGTTGATGGGCGTTGTAACGGCGTTTGTGCAGCCGGCTCGAGACGGACTGCTGAACCGCGTGGCGGGGGGCGAAGTCCAAAAGACCGTGATGTTCACCATGGGTTTGACGTTTCTGGCGCAGCTTCTGGGTTATTTTTTGGCAAGTCAGGCGGACGATGCTGGGCCGGTGATGATACTGCTGGTCCAAGCGGTTATCGTTTTGGTCGGGATGTTGACCATCTGGAAACTAGCGCCTGGCGTGGTTCTGGCAGCGCTGCCGGGGCAGTCTACCCGTCAGCAACTGTTTGCTGGTTTGAGGCTGGTATTGGATTCCGATCGTATGTTTCCTGCCTTGATCATCTTGCTGGCTGTAGCATTTTTCTTTGGCGGGTCTTTTTCGGTACTTAACCCGCTGATAGTCCGCGATATCTACCAGGGTGGTGCTAATGAAATATCCATGACCTTTGCGGCCTTCGGCTCTGGCACCATCACGATGCTCGTGCTGTTGATTGTTCGCGGCGGTATTGTCAGACAGGGGCGGGCTATGTTGTTATCCATGCTGACCGGCGGGCTGACGTTGGGTGTTGGTGCCTTCCATCTGCCCTTTATGGGTTATCTGGCGGCGTTGTTTTTCTGGGGTATGAGTGGTGGTGTGGCCATGAGTATGGGCCGCACGATCATGCAGGAAGCGGCACCAGAGAATGCCCGGTCACGAGTGATGTCGGTTTTTTCCCTGGCGACCCTGGGCGGCATGCCCTTCGGAGCGTTGTTGATGGGTTATTGTGCGGGTGCTTTTGGCCCGCTGGCCAGCTTGCTGATTAGCGTCGCTGGGGTTTGGGTCACGTCAGTCGGGATCGTCTGGCACGGTCGTTTATGGGGCTTGACCACCCAACAATGAAATTAATAGTCGAGTCGTCAATGAATCAATGTACAGAACACTATACCCGCGTCGGAGATGTCACTCTTTGTTGGTTTGAATGGGGTGCGGCCCATGCTGCGCAGGGGACCACGTTACTGGTGCATGCAACGGGTTTTCATGCCCGTTGCTGGGATCAGACTATCGCCCATTTGCCCAGCCGGCATGTGATTGCACTGGATATGCGCGGCCATGGTCGCAGTGATAACCAAGGCCCGATTAGCTGGGATACCTTTGGTGATGACCTAGTGGGCTTTATCGAAACGCTGGACCTGCGTGGGCTCGTTGGTGCTGGGCACTCCATGGGTGGACATTGCCTCGTGCATGCCGCCGCCCGCTTACCTGATCGATTTGAGCGTTTGTTGCTGATTGATCCGGTGATTATGGATCCGGCCTCTTATGAGAATCGCGCAGCTGCGCACACCAGCTTCCTTGATGCCGCCGGGCTCCACCCAGTCGCAAAGCGGCGAAATCACTTTATCAATGCCGAGGCAATGTTCGCGAACTTTGTCGGGCGCGGCAGCTTTGCGGTCTGGGACGAAGCCGTACTGCATGATTATTGTGAATACGGTTTGGTGCCTAATCCTGATGGCGAGGGCTTTGTCCTGGGCTGTCCGCCCAATGTGGAAGCCGCGATTTACATGGGCAGTTCCGATGGCAATATTTATGCCGAGCTGGATCGCGTCACGATGCCTGTCGTTATCCTGCGAGCGCGTCGAGAAGAGGGCGATCGAACAAAAATGGATTTCAGTCTGTCGCCCACTTTTCCGGGACTGGCGTCGTTGATGCCGAATGCGCGGGACGTGTATCTACCAGAATTGACGCACTTTATTCCCATGCAGGCGCCCGCGCTGACCGCCGAGTATTTGCGCGGCGAGCGCTAGTCCCACACATCTGTCACAGGAGCGACCAATGTCATCAGCTATGCAACCGCGACTCGCCATCACCATGGGAGATCCTGCAGGGGTTGGCGCTGAAATTTGCGTCAAGACCCTGGTTCGGCCCGCAGTGTATGCCCACGCGCAGCCCTTTGTGATTGGCGATATCGCCTGTTTGCGGCTGGCGATGGACCAGACCGGGATTCATTTGCCGTTGCGGAAAATGACGAATATTGACGACCTGCAGGCCCAAGCCGGCGTGATTCAGGTCCTTGAGGCCTACGCCTTCGATGCAGGTCAGCTGGTCATGGGCGCAGTCTCGCAGCGCTGTGGCCACGCGGCGGTGCAATATTTTGAAACCGCCGTGAATCTTGCCCTGGCCGGCCAAATTCAAGGGGTGGTCACCTGTCCCATCAACAAGGAAGCGGTTCATGCCGCGGGCTATGTGGGCGACATCGGTCACCAGGAAATCCTGGCGCGGATGACCGGTGCTGGACTCACGGCGACGTTGTTGATGACCCAGGGCCTGAAAGTTGCGCACCTTTCCACCCATAAGTCTCTGGCAGAAGCCGTGGCCTACGTGCGCCGGCCGGTATTAGTGGAGAAGCTACAGTTGACCCACGACAGCCTTAGCCGTTGGTGTGGGCGGCCACCGAAAATCGCAGTAGCCGCTTTAAATCCCCATGGGGGCGAGGGTGGTATGCTCGGTCGAGAAGAGATTGACGAGATTGCCCCGGCGGTTGCTGAGGCTCGCGCGCTGGGGCTGGATGTGGTCGGGCCCTACCCGGCAGATTCCGTCTTTTATCGAGCGGTCAACGGCGAGTTTGATGCGGTTCTAGCCCTGTATCATGACCAGGGCCATATCGCCATCAAGATGCATAATTTTGCCGACAGCATTACTGCCACCATGGGCATACCGTTTATTCGCACCTCGGTAGATCACGGTACGGCCTTTGATATAGCAGGTAAAAATCTGGCGAACGCTGACAGCCTCAGTCAGGCCATTGATGCCGCCATCGCCATGATGAATGGCAATCTAAGCAGCTAGGTCAGCGATCATTGCCGCGATTTGAGTCGCATTGAACTGGCCCGGTGGCGTGCGGTGAAAGGCGGCTTGATTCGCCAGATAACGCAGCACCTCGTTGGCCGGCGTCGGGACCCCCTGTTGCTGGCCAAGCAGGCAAATTTCACCATTCAAGTAGTCGGCTTCGATATCGCCGGTGCCCCGCGACAGGCTCTGCCACGAGGAACCGCCCCCATGTTCGATGCCATCAATGGAGCCCATGGTGATGACACTGTGGCGCGTCTTGACCTCCGCTTGAGTCGCACAGTCAATGTTGGCTGCCGCATAGCAGGCGAGCGCCTCCTGGCGCACCAACGACATCACATCACGGTCTTGAGGACCTGGCGAGCAAACCGCCTGAAACGCGTTGCCGAGATTCTGCAGGAGTTTGGCATATTTCCAGCGCATGGGCCGTGGATCGGCGGCACACAGAAAGCCGGCTCGAGTCACGTCTTCTGCCACCTGCTGAATGCAGCTATCGACGCCAGTCTGATAACGGCCCACGTCAAGCACGCCGCCGATACCGCTGGCATGGTGCAGCACCTCCGCGGGCACCAGGTGGGTAGCGGGCAACATCACCAGCATGCCATAAACTTGGCGAAACTTACGAGCCGCCATGGCCTCGTTGGCGACACCGTTCTGCGCGCAGATAATGGCTAAATCCGGCGGTGCCAGGGTGGCCAGGGTCTCCAGCGCCGCTTCGGTATGCTGGGATTTCATGGTCAGCAATAGCACGTCATCGGCTCTAAAAGTGATCTTTGCCGGATGATCGACCACAGGAATCTGCAGGGTCTCGCTGATGTTTGGGCTGCGATAGGTCAGTCCGTCGGCGGCTAGTCGATCAAAATGGGTGCCTCGAGCGATAAGCAGGACATCCGCGCCGGAACGATGCAAACATGCGCCGATGGTACCGCCGATGGCGCCGGCGCCGTAAATGATGTATCTCATGAAAAAAAGCTCCGTTTAACTGACTTTCTGCGGTCGACCCCTCAGTCTGCCTTATACGTTGGCCTAAACAAGACGAATAAGACCGCCAAGAGTATTTATTTTTATATCAGATCTTTGTTAGGGTAGCGACAGTTGATCCGATTGTCGCGCGGTGAGAGCCTTGTTGTGAGGCAACGCTGGGTGGGGGGTGTGCCGGTTAGGCGCATTACGCAGAGGATAGTCGATTTTATCTTCAACGATGGTAGAATCTTTCGGTCACAGCGGTAGTCAGCTGGCGCGGCAGAAAGTGACAAGAATTTTGACAGCCTATCGAAACTAGGTGGGCCGTCAGGCAGGGGAGCTCTAGGCGGTTCCAGAGATCCAACAAAGCGTACATCAGGAGTAACGAAGCTATGCCATTGGTACTAAACGAAGAACAGAATATGTTGAAGGATGCAGCGAAAGATTTCTGCGCCAACAACACGCCGATCACGCAATTGCGAAAGCTGCGTGACGAGAAGAACGAGAATGGTTTTGATACCGGTACCTGGCAACAGATGGTCGATCTTGGTTGGACTGGGATCACCATTCCTGAAGACTTTGGTGGCCTGGGCTTTGGTTACATGGGTATGGGTGTTGTGATGGAAGAGTGCGGTCGTACGCTGACTGCCTCGCCTCTATGGGCAACTGCCGTCGTCGGCAGCAGTGCCATAGTGCACGGTGGCAACGATGAGCAGAAGGGTGACCTGTTGCCACAGATCGCCGCCGGTGAATTACTGTTAGCGCTGGCGCTAGAGGAAACTCCGCATCATAGCCCGTATGGTGCCAAGACCACTGCGACAAAGTCTGGCGCCGGCTATAAGGTCAGCGGCAGCAAGACCTTCGTGATCGATGGTCACGTGGCAAACAAACTGGTGGTAGTCGCTCGAACTTCGGGTCAGGCAGGCGAACGGGATGGCTTAACATTGGTGCTGGTTGATCGTGATGCGGCGGGTGTCAGCGTTACACGCACGATTATGGCTGATAGCCGCAATGCCGCGAATATGGTTTTCGCAGACGCTGAAGGCGTCTTACTGGGTGCTGAAGGTCAAGGCGCTGATGTGCTGGATAAAGTGTTGGATGCCGGTCGGATCTTACTGGCCGCAGAAATGCTAGGCAGTATCCAGGAATGCTACAACCGCACGGTTGAGTACCTGAAGACTCGAGAGCAATTTGGTGTGCCCATCGGTTCATTCCAGGCGCTCAAGCACCGCGCGGCAGAGATGTTCTGCGAGATTGAGCTGTCAAAGTCGGTCGTCATGGAAGCCTTGTCAGCGCTGGATGAAGATTCAGACCAGGTGCCTGAGTTGGCTAGTCTGGCGAAAGCCCGCCTCAACGATACCTATAACCTGGTAAGCAGCGAAGGCGTGCAGATGCATGGTGGTATCGGCATGACGGACGAGTATGAAATCGGCTTCTTTATGAAGCGCTCGCGAGTGTCAGAGCACACCTTGGGGGGCAGCGCCTTTCATCGTGACCGTTATGGCGTGTTACAAGGCTACTAGGGGTACTAGCGCCTCTGAGGCGTTTACACCGCAGTCAAAAAACGAGTCCTGGTGGCTCGTTTTTTTTGGTGTTGCTTTTGCTATCAATCGCGTTGTAATAACCCGTTAAAATAATCAACTGTGCTGTTGAGATCCAATGGGTCTTTAACAAAAGCTACGGCCAGGGTTAAAGTAGGCTCAGGATGAAAGTCCTAACTAGGCGGATATTAAACTCTGCCAGGGTGTATCAGACCCCGAGGTCTGAAAACTCCAACAGGAGTCTCGGAGTCGTAGCGCGCCCATGGCTGGTTCTCGGTGAGAGGTATGCCTACCCATTGGCGCCAATGAGTATTCATACCGCGAGCGTAAGCGTTTATTCATGCATGCATGGATGACATCGTACCAGCAACTCAGGGCCCTGTTCACGCAGGGCTCTTACATTTTCAGAGACCGTCGAATTTTACTCGCAGAGACTGACAGTGCGCTGCTGGGATTTTTCCTGGGCTATTGATGAAATGCGCTTGTTGCACGCGTTTGTTTAAACTAAATCCCACTCTGTGTAATAATCGCGCTCTCAATCCTTTCCGAAGATGGCACGCTGCAGGATGGATACACAAACCCTTCAGATCTACCTTGGCCTTTGTCGGAATCTACACTTCAGCAAAACCAGTGAGCAGTTTCATCTGAGTGCTTCGGCTTTGAGTCGCTCGATTCAGCGTCTCGAGGCAGAACTCGGCTGCACGCTGCTGCTCAGAGACAACCGAACAGTGAGCCTGACCCCGCAAGGGGAGATTTTCAGGCTATATGCCGAGGATGTGGTGGCTCGTGGTGAACAGTTGCAGGTTGACCTGGGTGTATCTCTGCAGCGCTTATCCGGTAAATTGTCGCTGTTCTCCTCGGTGACAGCGAGCCAAAGTATTTTGCCTCAGGTCCTGGCGCGGTTCCGTCAAGAATACCCGCTGGTGGAGATCCAGTTGGAGACGGGCTACGCGGTTAATGCGTTGCAGCGCCTCCATGAAGGTTGTGATGTGGTGGTCGCAGCATTGGCAGACGACCATGACCCGCAACTCACTAAGCGGATCATCATGTCCATTCCCATGTTGACGATCGCGCCGGTGGGCAGTCAGTTTGATAAAGACGTACCGGTTGACTGGTCTGCTGTGCCGTTGGTTTTGCCCACCAGCGGTCCGGCTCGAAACCATATTGACGATTGGTTACGACAACTCAGTATCAAGCCGAATATTTATAGTGAAGTGGCGGGTAATGAGGCTATCTTATCATTGGTGGCGCTGGGCTGTGGCGTCGGCTTTGTACCGGCGCTGGTGCTCGACAATAGTCCGCTGGCAGGGCGGGTCAAGATACTGGCCGAGGGTCCGGCGCTGACAGAGATTCATGTGGGGTTCTGTACTCGGACAAAGAGTCTGTCGATCTCACCTGTCGTTCAAGCGTTCTGGCAATCAATCGAGTCATAAATGTTTTAGCCCTGGGGTGTAGGCCTTCGCGAGAGGATGGCAGGCATGCAAAGAGTAACGGGTAGCAGCGGTATTGTCTTGTCCAGACGCCGCTAAATTTGCCCAGATGATGGATCCTGATGATTAGAAATTTGCGCTGTGGAAGCCCAATGATGTCGAAGATAACGAAATAGGTAAGGGGCGAGAAGATGAGGCAGTTAGAGCTAAAAACGACCAAGATCCTGGCTGAGGTGAGCGGGGGTATCGGCTGGTTGACTTTTAATCAGCCAGAGCGTCGCAATGCGATTTCATTAGCAATGTGGCAAGGCATCGGCGATGCCATGGAGATGATGGAAGCTGACACGGATGTTCGCGTGGTCATTATGAAAGGTGCCGGCGGGAAAGCGTTTGCATCGGGTGCTGATATCTCGGAGTTTGATCAGCAGCGCGCAAATGCGGCCCAGCGCCACGAGTACGGTCAGATTTCGGCCCGCGGTAGTCAGTGGCTGGCGCGGTTCAGCAAACCGCTGATAGCCATGATCGACGGTTACTGCATCGGTGGCGGATTAGCGATTGCTTTGAATGCCGATGTTCGCTTTGCAACGCCAGGCTCACGGTTGGGAATCCCTGCAGCACGACTTGGTCTCGGCTATGAGTATCCGGGTTTGGCGGCGCTGGCGCGATTAGTCGGCCCTTCTACCGCGCGAGACATGCTTTTTTCAGCGCGCCTACTGGAG
>JABMOJ010000148.1 GCA_013204195.1 SAR86 cluster bacterium | reverse complement strand
GTCCTGTACGCTCGAGTGGGGATCCAGCATTGCCATGAGTGTGGTCGCAAAGTGCAGAGTCAATCGGCTCAACACATTGCCCGCGAATTGCTATCCATGGCGCAAGGCACTCGCCTGTATCTGCTTGTGCCACTGCTGGTGAATCGTCGCGGCGAACACCGGGAAATGCTCGAAGACGCCCGCGCCCAAGGGTTCGTGCGATTGCGGATCGACGGTGAGATCCTCCGTAGCGAAGACGTCGAGGCTCTCGATAAACGTAAAAAGCACACGGTAGAGGCCGTCATAGACCGACTGGCTGTTCGTGGCGATATCAGCGAGCGACTCACAGAATCTGTGGAAGCAGCACTAAAATTGGGTAACGGTATGCTGATCGCCGCTACCGAGGACGGCAAGGACAAGATCTACTCAGAACACCTGGCCTGCGGCCACTGCAATATTTCCTTTCCCGCCTTAAGCCCACAGGCATTTTCATTCAACAGTCCGCAGGGCATGTGTGAAGCCTGTAATGGTCTGGGTACCCAGGTGGCTTTCGATCCTGATCTGATGATGCCAGACAAAACCTTGAGCCTGGCTGACGGGGCCTTGAAGCCGATCGGCAGGATCCATGAAGATAATCAATCCACCGGCTCCACTTACCATCGCCAGGTATTCCATCAGCTCAAGATCCCCCTGGACAAACCCTGGAACAAACTCACCAAGACCCAGCAGAACAAGATCCTGAATGGCACAGGGGAAGCGCGCTACACCATAAACTGGGGCTCTCATGGCATCAGTCAATCGCGATATGAAGGGCTGTTCAACCGCCTGATGCGACGGTTTAAAAATACCAAGTCCGAAGGCATGAAACGCTGGTACAGCCAATTTCTGGCCAATACCCCCTGTGATAGCTGCCATGGCGTCAGACTCAGACCGGAAAGCGCTGCGGTACAAGTGGCGAACAAGACCATCGTCGAGATCTCTGCGCTGACCATCGATGAGACGGCACGGTTTTTCACCCAGCTCAAGTTACCTGGGCCTGCCGGTGAAATCGCCACGGAGATCCTCAAGGAGATCTGTAATCGCCTCGACTTTCTGGTTTCCGTAGGCCTGTCATACCTGTCACTCGGTCGCCTTGGACCGTCCCTATCCGGCGGCGAATCACAACGCATCAGGCTCGCCAGCCAGGTGGGCTCAGAACTTTCCGGGGTAATCTATATCCTCGACGAGCCCAGCATTGGCCTTCACCAACGGGATAACGAGAAGCTGCTCGCTACCCTCTGCCGAATGCGGGATATCGGCAATACGGTGGTGGTGGTCGAGCACGACGAGGAAACCATCCGCATGGCAGATTACGTCGTCGATTTCGGTCCCGGTGCCGGGATCAACGGTGGACATATCGTCCACGCAGGCACGCCCAAGAGTCTTGAGAGAAATACGCAGTCACTCACCGGCAACTATCTGTCGGGCAGAACTCAAATCGCCATCAGAGCCCAGCGTCGGCAGGCGCGCGGTCACATCGTCGTCGAAGGCGCGACCGCCAACAATCTAAAACAGATTACGGTCGCCTTCCCGCTAGGCGTCCTGACGGCGGTTACGGGTGTCTCCGGGGCGGGCAAATCCACTCTGGTTAATGATATTCTGCACCCTGCCCTGGCACGACAATTCCATAACGCCACCCAGCGCATCGGCGCCCATGAGCGCATCACTGGACTGGAGCAACTCGACAAGGTGGTAGCGATTGACCAGCGACCCATCGGCAGAACACCGCGGAGTAATCCGGCGACCTATATCAAAGTCTTCGATGAGATTCGCAGCTTCTTCTCCCTGTTACCGGGTGCGCGCATGCGCGGTTACAAACCCGGGCGCTTCTCTTTCAACGTCAAGGGCGGTCGTTGTGAAACCTGTCAGGGCGATGGAGTACGTAAGATCGAGATGCACTTTTTGTCAGACGTCTATGTGAAGTGCGAAGAATGTGCTGGGCGCCGGTTTAACGAAGCCACCCTCGAGGTCAAATACAAGGGCAAATCCATCGCCGACCTGCTGGGTCTGACCATTGCCGAGGCCGTTGTGCACTTTCGAGAGCATCCAAAAATATTCAATAAATTACAGCTGCTGGTGGATGTTGGTCTTGATTACCTGCAACTGGGCCAACCTTCTTCGACACTCTCTGGCGGTGAGGCACAGCGTATCAAGCTGGCCCGAGAGCTATCCAAAGTCGCCACTGGCAAAACCTTCTACATCCTCGATGAGCCGACGACGGGCCTGCACTTTGATGACGTTCGAAAACTGCTGGTGGTTCTGGACCGTCTGGTAGACGCCGGCAACTCAGTCACGGTCATCGAGCACAACCTGGACGTAATCAAAACCGCTGATTGGATTATCGACCTGGGACCCGACGGTGGCCCCAAAGGCGGGTTTATCATCGCTCAAGGTACGCCGGAACAGGTCAAAAAGGTCAAGGCCTCCGAAACCGGTCGCTACCTGAAGCCCCTCCTGTAGCCTGCAAACCCAGCCCACCCACTGTAGGCGGACTGGGTTTGCAGCGCCCAGTGTTTTTCAGCTACAGTGCAGGCTACATCTCACAACGGTTTTATCATGAGCGAGTCAGATCCCGAGCAAGTCGCAATACGGCACGCGGCCACGGTAATGCTGATCGATGATCGACCGGACTTACAGGTTTATATGATGGAACGCCATGCCGACATCGTCTTCGGCGGCGGCATGTGGGTCTTTCCAGGCGGTCGAGTCGATGAAGCTGATGACCCATCAACCTTTGCGCCCTTCTGTCTGCACCGCACCGATAAACAAGCCAGCGCACTGATGCAGATGCCCGCTGGCGCCCTGACCTATTATGTGGCCGCCGTTCGAGAAGCCTTCGAGGAAGCCGGAATCCTGTTGGCGTTACACCGCGACACCGGCCGCCTGCTGGACCTGTCTGAGCCAGAGACGATGCGGCGATTCGAAGCCCATCGCCGCGATATCAACGACAGCAATCGCAATTTTATTGAGTTAATCGAAGAAGAAAATCTTATTCTTGATGTCGGCACCATGCATTACATCGCCCGCTGGATTACGCCGGTAGGGCCACCACGGCGCTATGACACGCGATTCTTTATCACGCGCATGCCTGCGGCTCAAACTCCTGTCCATGATGACCATGAACTGGTGCACGCCCAGTGGTTAACGCCGGCTGAGATTCTGCGCCAGTTCGATAGTGGCGCGATGACGTTGATGAGCCCCACCCTGCGCATGCTCAGGTGCCTGGCTCGCTTCACCAGCGCTGACGAGGTCATGGCCGCAGCTGCTACCAACCAACCTGACGAGCGAGCTCGGGTTAACGCGACCGGTGACATCGTCTTACCCGGTGATGCAGACTATGACATAGCCAACGAAAACATCGAGAGTGGCTGGGTTCGCCTGCGACCGCTATAGCGTTAAACATCAGCAACGTTAAACATCAGCAAACATCAAAATATGAGAACTTCCAAATGAACTTTGGTTTTACTGAAGAACAAGACTTGTTGCGCGACCAGGTCCGAAAATTCCTTGATGCGCAATCTCCGGTCAGCCGGGTCAGAGAAATTATGCACACCGATGAAGGCTTTGATCGGCAAATCTGGCAACAGATCGCCGACCTCGGCTGGTTGGGCCTGGTGGTCGATCCTGAACATGACGGTGTCGGTCTCGGCTTTGTTGATTTGATTGTCATACTCGAGGAAATGGGCAAGAGTCTGTTCCCATCGCCTTTCATCGCCCATTCGCTGGCCGCATCGACCCTTGATGAGCTTGCCTCGGATGACCAGAAAAAACGCTATCTGAATGACCTTGCCTGCGGTCGAAAAATCGGCACCATTGCACTGCTCGACATTCATGATCTCCCCAACGCAGACAGCATCAGCTTAAGCGGAGTTGTTCATCAGGACGGCGTCATACTCAGCGGCAAAAAGACATTCGTCATGGACGCTGATAGTGCCGACCTATTCGTCGTTGCATTCAAAGACCAGCATGCAATTTATCTGGCATTGATTAGCCGCGATCAAACTGGGGTCAGCACACAGGGCTCTGCCACCATGGATTTAACCAAGCGCACCGGCAGTCTCGAACTCGACCATGTCAAGGTTGCTCCTCAAGACCTGATACTGGCTACCGCCGAGAATATTAGTCGCTTGTTAGATAAGGCCGCTGTTGCCGTCACCGCTGAGGTCATTGGCGCGGCTGAAGCTGTCATCTATATGACAAGCAGTTACGCCAAGGATCGCATTCAGTTCGACAATCCGATCGGCAAATATCAGGGCGTTAAACATCGGCTTGCAGAGATGTACGTAGATGTGGAATCTTTCAAATCCTTACTTTACTACGCCGCATGGTGTGTCAAAGAGAGCCCAGCCGAATTAGCTCGATCTGCGTCACTCGCCAAAGCCTACGCCTCTGATGCCTTCAGCCAGATTGGTACTGACGGTGTCCAACTCCATGGCGCCATAGGTTTTACCCAAGAGTACGATATGCAGCTATATCTGAAACGTTCCAAATGGGCCAGACCCATCTTTGGCGATGCCGATTATCACTACGAACGTATTCATCAGTTGAGCGTCACGGACTAGCGACTCAACATCACGAGCGAGAATTTTTCCGACGAACCTAACAGCACAGTACGATGCAGCAAAAGATGCCGCCGCTAAGGAGAACCCGCATGGACTTTGAATACACTCAAGCTGAAGAAGATTTCAGGCATGAAGTACAAATTTTTCTCGATGAGAATCTGCCACCCAAGAACCAAAGAGGCGCGGATTTTATGGCGCGATGGCTTGAAAAAGTACGGGCAAAGCGCTGGGTGGGATTTGCATGGCCGAAGTAAGTCGGCGGTGGCGGCGGCGATATCATGCAGCAGGTAATCCTCAAGGAAGAAATGGCCAAGCGCCAGGCGCCACCACTGGGCACCTGCATGATGGGTCTTGCCTGGGTTGGCCCGGGAATCATTCAATATGGTACCGAAGAACAAAAAAAACGCTTTATTCCAGACATATTGAATAGCAAGTATCACTGGTGCACCGGTTACTCAGAGCCTAATGTTGGTAGTGACTTAGCGGCGCTGCAATGCAAGGCGGTTCTCGATGGCGATCACTACGTCATTAACGGCACGAAAATATGGACCAGCCTCGCACCATTCGCCCAGTGGATATCCATGCTGGTACGCACCGATAATTTCGGCGCAACCACCACCAAACATGATGGCATCACCGCCTTGCTGGTTGACCTAAGTTCAGCGGGCATCGCGATTAAACCCATCGAAAACATGGCGGGCGGCAAGGTCTTCGCACAGATTTTCTTCGATGATGTCCGCGTACCCGTCAACAACCGCCTCGGCAAGGAGGGTCAGGGCTGGGCCGTAACTATTTCATCGCTCGCCAACGAGCGCTCCAGCATTGGCGAAGTCACTGCCATGTATGCAAAACTGGACGGTCTAAAAACACTGGTCAAGGACAGCCAGCGGCAGGGAAAACCTGCGATGGAAGATCAAAGAATACGGCGCCGCTTGGCAGTATTTGAGGCCAAAATCGAAGCTATGCGGCTCAATGGTCTGCGCTATTTAACTCGTCAGATCAAGGGCGAGCCGCTGTCCAGCGAAACCTCTGTTAACAAGCTACATCGAGCTGATCTTGAAGTCGAGATGAGCGACTTTGCGATCGATGTATTGGGCCAATCCGGACTGCAGCTTGGCAATCAAATTGAGACCGTCGATCGCGGTAAGTGGGCAAAGGAATCACTCGGCTGGCCCAATGTAGTGATCGGTGGCGGCACGCCGAACATTCAGAAGAATATTATCGCCGAACGAATACTCGGCTTACCTAAAGACTAGTTTCGTACATTGTTTCAGCGGTAAAAAACCTAAATGCCTGACAGTACTCTGCAGCGACAGGTACGAGGCGATGCCCCCACACCAAGTCGCCGTGGGCCACGATTGGCCAACAGCCACAATAGCCGTATAATCGAGTCTGACTGCCAATGAGACCTGACTTATTATGAAACGGATTAAGCTCATCATTCTGCCGATCATTCTACTGACCATCCTGGGCATCTATGTTTTCGATTCTGCCAACATAGGTCAAGAGAGTCCCAATGTCTCGCTAAAAGACGACAGCCATCTTGTCAAAAAAAGCAATAACAGCACCCCCTCCCCAGCTATCAAAACCCCAACCAAATTCAAAGACAGACCCGACTTCGCCAAGATTCGAGATGTCAAAGAAAAGAAAAAAACATTTTTTGAGTATATGCTGCCGATGATCCGCCAGGCCAACGCGTCAGTGTTAGCGCAACGCGAATCTATATTGAGCATCCGGGAAAAATTTATAAACGAAAAAGACCTTGATAATGCCGAACAACTCTTACTGGAAGAGTTGCTTGACACCTACCATGTCGACGTAGAAAACGAGATAACTATGGCGCACATCACAGAACTACTAAGCCGCTGCGACATAGTGCCAGCCGGACTCATACTCGCTCAGTCAGCCAACGAATCCGCTTGGGGGACCTCGCGGTTTGCAGTCAAAGCGAATAATTTTTTTGGACTCTGGTGCTTCAAAAAAGGTTGTGGTTTGAAGCCTGCCGATCGCGACGATGACGCCTTACATGAAGTGGCAAAGTTCGAGTCTGTCAGTCATAGCGTGAGGTACTACGTTAAAACTATAAACCCCAACAACGTATACAAAAATCTTCGGAAAATTCGAGCAGAACTGCGTATAGAAAACGAGACTATCACGGGTATGGTACTGGCAGAAGGATTACTGCGGTACTCTGAACGCGGCAAGGCTTACGTAAAAGAAATTCAAAGCATGATTCGGTACAACAATCTGAGTCGTTACAGTCTCGACACCCGGACATGAAATACTCAGCGCTTGTCCGACGACACTGGCCATGCCGCTAACATGACGCTTACTGAAAGGAACTTTGCGTGATTTACCAGGTTAGTCTGATCAAAGATCACAGTCGACCCAGCAGCAAGCATGGGATTACCGCGATCAGGGCTCATCAAGCTGAACTCGAAGCGCAAGGCATCACGCTCTACGGCATCTTTTCGGGTCTGTTTGGCCTGGCCACCAACGAGATCTACGTGGTCACTTATAGTCTCCAGCCACACTCGCTGCAGAAAATCGTCACCGCCGCCAACCTTGGGCTTGAAGCCAGCCATTTGTTTGTACCGACGGCTAGGCCAACAGAACACGCACCCCTGACAACGCCAGGGATCTATGTCTTTCGATGGTTTAAAGTTAACAATGCGGACGTGCAAGAAATCGTCGAGCTATCAACAACCGCCTGGCAAAGCTTTGAAGCCGGCTTTCAGACTCAGGTTCAGGGCTTGTTTGCCGAACCCGAATCTACTGCGATTTTCGGGCAAATGCTCTTGATCACCCGCTATGCAGATCTCTCTGTCTGGGAAGCGTCCCGCCACCCGGCCGCCGAAGCCCGAGATAATTTTCAGCGCCGCCATGCCTTAACTGTAGAAGCCAAACCTATTGCTACTCAGCTGACCCTGTGAGCGCCGGCAGGCGCTATTCACCACCCAGGTGATACAGAGCGCGCCACAATGTCGCCACCACCAGCGCATGATCTATCTCACCACTGAGAAGTAATTCCGGGATCTGTGACAAGGGG
>JABMOJ010000147.1 GCA_013204195.1 SAR86 cluster bacterium | reverse complement strand
TCGGCACCGAGGCACTTCAGGCCTTCGCTTGCCGCTAGTGGCAAATACAACAAGCACCAAAGGTGAAGCCAATGAGCACCAAAATATATAACGCCCCTGCTGACTTGCTTGGCAGCGAAACCACCCAACTAGGACCCACCGAGTGGGTCCTAGTTGATCAACAGCGCATCAATCAATTTGCCGATGCTACTGGTGATCATCAGTGGATTCATGTTGATGAGGCACGTGCCGCCACCGGTGCTTATGGTGCAACTATCGCCCACGGCTACTTGACCTTATCCATGGCGAATTACTTTTTGCCACAGATGTTACGCGTCGAGAACATCTCGATGGGCGTCAATTACGGCGCCGAAAACTTGCGATTCCCGGCTGTCGTCAAGGTCAACTCACTGGTACGTGGCGTTGGCGAGATCATAAAAGTCGACTCAGCCAAAGGCGGCATACGTGCAGTTGTGCGAATTAAAATAGAAGTGCAAGGCGGCGAACGACCAGCCTGCGTTCTGGATACCATCAGTATTTACTACCCTTAACAGGTAGACCAAACGTTTCATACTGCATATGTACTATGGCGTAACGACGATAAAAATTCTAAAAAAAATCTGCAGCGGCTCCTAATATAAAAAACACTCACTGAGCACTAAACATTAAATACTCGCTGAGCATTCTCGCGTAGGAACTTTGGCCAGACTTCATCTCTGAAGGGAACGTGTGGCATGTCACCAAATATTCTTTCGAGCGACAGGCCCATCGGAAAATAACCGGCGTACATGATTTTGTCTGAACCACGGGTATTCGCGAAGTTAATGATATCTGGCGGGTAATGCTTGGGTGCAAAAGCGCTGGTCATGTAGTAGAGGTTGGGATACTTCAACATTAATTTCCAGGCAAGTTCAGTCCATGGTTCAGCACCATGTCGCATGACGACTTTAAGCTCGGGAAAAAACCAACAAATTTCGTCCAGATGTTCGACCTTTTGCGGCGCCATGGGTATGCGGGGTCCTGGCACACCCACACAGGGACAAAACGGCAAGTCGAGGTCAACACAGGCAACAAAGATGGGATACCAGCGTTTGTCGTCCAAGGATACTTGCGGGCAAAGACCCGAAGGAAACGCCGTCACCGCCTTTAAGTTATATTTTTCTTTAAGACGTCGTATTTTACGCACCTCTTCCATACCGTTATTTGGATTACAGTCGTAGCTTCCAAAAAAACGATCTGGGTACTTCAGCACCGCCTCGTTTTGGGATTCATACTGGCTCTCATCAACACCCACCATGGCTTTTTCTATACCAAACTCATCCATTTTATCGATGGTGTACGCCAGGTAATCGTCCTGCTTGCCGGTATTCGGAATATCTTTGAACATATACTGAGCCGGCATCTTAAACATCTCGCGGCTCTGCTCATCCATGAGCAACGGCTTAATAAAGTCATAATAATTTGACGTTTCCTGATTCGGTACAGCCAGCATCAAGTCGATGATGCCGATATTTTCTGGCATGGCCATGTCATTTATCCTTTTGATTCACTTTATATTCTGTACTGTATCAATACTGTTTTGCCTGCGGCACTAAGCACGTGTGTAGTCTATCTGCAACAGCAGGTCGGGCCGGTTCACCAGCGGTCAGGACGCTGCATCGATTGACGAGAGTGTCGGATAGTCTGTGTAGCCTTCAGCCCCAGGGCTATATAGCAGGCGACCCTGGAGCTTGTTGTAAACTTCTCCTTGCGCCATACGTGCCACCAAATCAGGGTTCGCAATAAACAGCCGACCAAAGGCCACTGCCGCAACATTACCCTCAGTCAGCAGTTGCTCGGCCTCACTGGCGTCAAAGCTATCATTGACGATAATGGGCCCGCTGAAGCAGCGCTTGGCCAGGGCGATATTATCCAGCCCCGTAGCCGCCATTCGAATAACGTGTAAATAAGCCAGCGACATGCCTTGCACCTCGCCCAACAATGCAGAAAACGTTTGTTCAGGATCAGCATCTACCAGATCATTAAAGGGGTTTCCCGGACAAATACGCAGACCAACTCGACCACCTCCATCGACACCAATCATAG
>JABMOJ010000146.1 GCA_013204195.1 SAR86 cluster bacterium | reverse complement strand
GCAATGGTGTTTACAGCCACCCGGCTGACTTCATCGCTGAAGTCAGCGTCGCTATTGAAGACTACCGGGCTAGCAAGCTCGACGCCGAGGCTATTGCTGCAAAGTAGCGCTAGGAAGGCGACTGGCTCATTCACTCCTAACCCTGCGTGCGTACTGACGCATTATCAGCCTAGTCGCCGAGAAAGGTGGTTTACGGTCTTTTATGATGGCTTTGCAATTCGTCAGCTGGGGGTTTATCCTCCAAAGTCTCAGCCTTGTCGGCGTGATATCGCCCTGATATTTTAATGTAATGCCGACTACGTAGTGCTTTGCGTCATGCTGAATGTACTGCGATGAATGTACTGCGATGAATGTACTGCGATGAATGTACTGCGATGAATGTACTGTGCTGAATCCACCGTGTTGTATGCTGTTGGTCTCAAAATTACCTATGCGCTGTGTAGTGGGCCATTGGGAAAAGTTCGATTTATAATGGCTTATGTTTTATCGGCGACGAAACTGCTGCACCCTAAACAGGAGAAGCAAAGATGCCATTTTTACAAGTAATGTCCAACCGAGCCAGTCACAAATTTTCCCTCGATAACTTGCCGAGCCTGGATCTGACAAAGATGAAGGGTACCCCCAACGCAAGTTTGAAAGACTATCTGCAGGCCCTGGAAATCGCTCGGTCCGCTCAAGAACTGGCTGTCATCGACTCGATGCCGGTGGCGCTCCAACAGTCGGTATTGGCTGTGCTGCGATATGCTGCTGAGTGCGAGGTCGCCGATCGAAAACAGATTACCTTTTCGTGGTCGCCTGCTTATGAGTGGGGCTTGCACCTATGGGAGGCCCGCGCGGTTCAAGGCAGTGCTTCTGCGATAACCATCAACCTTGAGGGCCCTTACCCAGAACCCTGAATGGCTGCAGGGCATGCTGCGGGATACCCTTGACTGATTTTGCATGAGTGACAATGGCGGGGATGAACCGATGCCAACCCAGAAGTTCCTGTTGACGAGAGACAATGTCAGAATCGCATATTCGGAGAGCGGATCTGGCCCTTGTCTGGTCTATGTGCGCGGCTGGATGAGCCATCTGGATGTGCTTTGGGAACGCCCGGGTTTTCGTAGGTTTATCCAGACGTTGTCCGAACATTATCATGTGGTGCGATATGATATGCGGGGCAATGGCTTGTCTGAAAGACAAGGTGTGAAGATCAGCCTGGAGTTGATGGTCTCGGATCTGGAAGACCTGATAGACCATCTGCAGTGGAACCATTTCGTTCTGTGGGCGGCATCTTTTGGCGGTCCCACCGGGATTGCCTATGCTAGCCGTCACCCGAAACGGGTTGAGCACTTAATTCTCGACGGTACCTATGCCAGGGGCGCGAAGATCGCACCGCCCATGCGGCGGCTATTGTTGGTGCTCGCCTTACGGTTCTTCCCTGAGATGGCGTTCTCGCTACTGAGCAACGCAACCGTGCCTGAAACCAATCGGTCAGGGCAGAAGACCCTTGATATCGGCGCGAAAATGGTGACGCCAAAAACCGGCGCACAGCTTTATCGTCTCGCATTTAAGACCGACGTTACGCGAATGCTGAGCAAAATCCAGTCGCCCACGTTGGTGATGCATGCCCTGCAGAGTCGTTCAATCTCGCCGCGGCTCGGTCGTGAGCTTGCTGGACTGATTCCCGCTGCGCGGTTCGTCGGACTCGACACCTCAGCGCAAAACAGTTGGGAAGGTGATCAGGTACAAATGCTCAAAGCCGTTGAAGAATTTCTTGGTGTCAGGCTTGTGGATCCTGCGCTGGACCCTGATCCAGGCGCTGCCACTTCTGATCGGCCTTTCATTTTTGTGAGTTACTCACACACAGATTCAGCAGAGGTGCTGGCGTTAACGAGTCATCTGCAGACCACCGGATTCAATATGTGGGTAGACACGGGCGGCATAAAACCGGGGAAAAATTGGCGTGAAGAAATTGCCGCGGCGGTGCAGGTCTGTCATGGATTTGTGCTGTGTGTTTCCGAAGCCGCACTGCAGTCAGATCATTGCCTTCGGGAACTGAATTTTGCATTGGATGAGCGACGCCCGATCCTTGTGGTTTTTCTCGAGCCAGTAACGATGCCGGCCTCGATGCGAATGTCCTTGGCGTCAAGGCAGGCGATTTACAGGTACAAGCTGGAAGAAACGGACTTCAAGCAGCAGTTAGCGGTTGGGCTGCAGGAGATTATGCGTCAGGCCGGTATTCATTCAGGCGAAGAGCCTGGTTTTCTTCGTGGCCATGCACGGCCTGACGTCGGCGATAAATAGTGCGGTAAGCCAAAAAAAAGCCAGTCATAAGCGAAGATAGGAGGAATATCGAAGACTGTGCGCCTAAATAACAAAGAGCGGCTGTGTCATTTAAGTTAAGGTTGGGCACTTAGTCATTACCTTTTGTTGCAACAAACCTAAAAGAGGTTTTAATCCATACAGAAGACTCCCGCCATAGTGAGCGCGATGTAAAACAAACAATGTCCATTTCAACTTTCTGATTAAACCCGAGCCGGTTCGATATATTATAGTGTCGCGCTAAACCGCATCACTAAATTCTGGAATGCCCATGCCTGATACCCCGTCGATTCTTGTCAACATTGATAATTACATCGTTGCCGAGACCTCTAAACATTTCGCGAACACGGTGCGGTTTGCGAGAGGTGTTAACCGATTCAGTCATGCGCGCCAACTGATACCCATTGCTAGGCAGAGTATCGAGCGAATGAACCGCGATACGATCTACAGCTCTGCCGTGGTTAATATCAGTCAGGGTGCGTCGGTCACTGTGCCCGATGCGGGTGAACGTTATATGTCGGTTGTGGTGATCGATGAAAATAATTACACGACGGCGATCTGGCATAATAGTGGCACTTATCCCTTGTCGGTAGCGGAGCACGGTTCCGAGTTTGTCGCGGTGCTCGTTCGAATACTTGTGGATCCAGCAGATCCCGCCGATATTGCTATTGCTCATGAGTTGCAGCGGGGAATGAGTATTGAAGCAACAGCGAGTACTGAATACCAGCGTCCGAATTTTGACCATGCAAGCCATCAGGTGACTCATGATCTGTTAAAACAACTTGGTGAAGGCATGACCGATGCGACGGCCTGTAACGGCACTCGGTCGGAAGTATCACCTATTCGTCATATGGTTGGCACCGCGTTTGGCTGGGGTGGGTTGCCAACAAAAGAGGTCGTATACGTGAACGACACAACCCCGCGCGCCAGAGATCATTATCAGTTGACCGTAAAGGACGTGCCAGTTGACGGTTTCTGGTCTATCAGCATTTATAATCAAGCGGGTTTTTTCGAGCAGAATGCATTTGAGTCTTACAGTATTAACAACATTTTTGCGATACCGAATGCTGATGGGTCATTGACGATTAATTTCGGGTGTACGCCGGACGTCGGACCAAATTTCCTGTATGTCATGCCCGGCTGGAGCTATGTTGTGCGCTTGTACCAGCCACACGAGACTGTGATAACCGGACTTTGGCGATTTCCTGTGCCATTGCCAGCCAGTCTCTAGGTATTGGGTTCCTGTTCTTGCCGATTGGCGGACTGTTTGCGGAATGCTAGTTAAGTCAGGCTGGGGCTGAAATAAAAGAAGTCAGTTTCGGTATTTGATCTAGGCCATGCGCTTTATGGGTTGTTGATATCATCGTTCGTGTATATTATTTTTACGCGCTCCGTAAAGTTTTACGTACCGGCGTTTGGCCCAAATGGCATAAGTGTATTTTGCGATTGGGCTGATGATTGGTAACTTCAAAAGCTTCCAAAGCCATCCCATGCGCGTGGCAGACCAAGCGCGCACAGAGGCATCAACACCCGTAACCCACTCACCATCTCGAGTTTTCAGGTGCAGCACCTCCAGGAGTTCGTTACGTGGTGGTATGTCGGCGGCGGATAAGCCGTGAATGTCGACCAGTTCGAGCTCGTCACTTTTCATTTTGGCCAGCACACCCATTTCTCGCGAGCACAGTGGGCATTGACCGTCGTAGTACAAAGTATCTTTTTGAGTTGTCATGAGTTGAGTTACGCTGTCGGTAAATGTCTGGATCAGTCATCTACGGGGGCGCCAATATCGTAGTAGCTCACATAGAGGGT
>JABMOJ010000145.1 GCA_013204195.1 SAR86 cluster bacterium | reverse complement strand
GGTCAACGATCAAAATTTCCCCGGAGGCATTCACCGGCCGTTTCAACCACTTGCCTTCAACCTGGGCTTGTTCGCCATAGAGTTTTTGGCAGCGCTGCGCTAGATCGGTAAATGGTGAGCGACAGGGGTCAGCGATCAGTACTTGGGAGACGCCGGCTTTTTTTGCGCGCTTGATCAGGTTCAGTAGCATGCCCGACATTTCGTCCCAAAAACAAATATCTGCCCCAACGATGACATCAAAGTCTTGTAATTTGGCGGTGGTGAGCTGTTGGAAAGTCATTTTTTTGCCTTCAACGTTGACCCCGTTGTGCTCCGCATGTAGCTGCATATAGGGTAGAACATTTTCGTCAGCGTCGATGCCGGTCACCTGCGCGTCGAATTGTCGTGCGCAATAAATGCCCAATAGACCCCAGCCACAACCTATTTCCAAGACTCTAATGTTTTTTTTCAGCGGGTGCTTTTTCAGATAATCCATAATGAGGAAGCTGGAGTTCCAAAACTTGTTACCGTGAATGTCGGCGACGTAACCCTCTCGCTTCAGGCGGCGTATTTCCTTATGGCTCGAATTGAGTATTTTCAAGCCAAACGCGGTGCGCTGATTGCGGATTGTCATAGGACGGGTGCTGGGGTCGTTAAGAGACCGTTAGTCTAACAGTCGATTACGACTGACGAAACTCCTTTGCCGATAGCTAACTTTTTGTATTAAATACAGGCATTGTATCGTCATACTGTCCCTGCAATGGCGGTATGCCCATTTAAAGCGCCGGAACAAGAGTGGTTAGTGTTGCGCAGCCCAGACGAGAAAATAGCATGGTCCGATTGTTGAAAAGTAAAATCTTGCTGATGATAGTTACCTCTCTCCTGACGGCGTCGGCTATTGCCGCGTCGGGTGTCCCCTTGGCGAAGCAAGTGAGTAAAGACAGCCAGGTGACGACGAGCCTGACGGTTTATAGTGATAATTTCGCGATTGTTCGTGAAACGCGGCAAGTGGTGCTGCCCAAAGGCCTCATAGAGCTTGAGTATCGTGATGTCGCTGCCAATATTGACCCGACGTCGGTAGCCGTCGCGTCTCTTGGCGATGCTGGCGGGTTCAAGGTTGTTGAGCAAAGCTATCGATATGACCTATTGAATCGTGAGTCATTGCTGGCAAGGTTTATCAACCAAAAGCTCAAATACGCGCGTAGTGTCCGCTTCGATGACAAGTTCGAGACGATTTATCGAGAGGGAAAATTACTCGCAACGAACCCTGAGATCGTTAACTTTGGCGATGAGATAGCTATCGCGCCGGAGGGGACTATTACCCTTGGTTCTGTTCCCGCCGACCTGAAAACAGTGCCAACATTGGTGTGGCTCGTTGACAATAATAAAGCCGGATCGCGCTTGCTTGAGACCACATACATATCCTCGAATATCAGATGGCAGGCTGATTATGTGCTGGTGCTCGATAGGGACAGGCCAATGTTCGATCTCTCCACCTGGGTGAGTCTGGAGAATCAAAGTGGTGCTCAGTATGCTAATGCATCGATCAAGTTAGTCGCGGGGCAGATCAACCGGGTTAATGATCGTCGTCCCGATATGGAGCGGCCTCTGACCGCCATGAGAATGGAAAGCCAGGTTCCTCTGCAAGAGTCGTTCTTTGATTATCATCTTTACACATTACCGCTGAAAACCACGATTGCCCATAACGAAACCAAACAGCTACGGTTGATGGCGGCCGATAACGCAAGCTATCTGAAGTATTACGTTTTGGACTCGCAACTGCAGAACTATCAAGCTGTCGAGTCTAGACATGCGAAGTTCGATATCCGCATGCAGTTTGCGAATACGCAATCGAATCAGCTGGGCCAGCCTTTGCCTGCGGGCAAAGTTAGGGTGTATCTGAAAGACAGCGATGGCGAGTTACAGCTCGTTGGTGAGGATCGAATGATGGCGTTGGCCGAAGGTGAAGTTGCGCTGTTGAGCCTAGGCCAGGCATTTGACTTGCTAGCGGAGCACAAGCAGCTGGCGTTTCGACGCCTGGGCGAGCGTGCAATAGAGATGACCACAGAAGTCACTGTGAGAAACCGTAAGCCCGAGTCGGTGGCGGTTACCGTGAATGAAAAGCTGTTCGGTGACTGGGAAGTTACTCAGGAAAGCCTCAAAGGCGAGAAAACCGACAGTGTTACTCAGGCTTATCAGTTGCAAGTCGAGGCCGGTGGTGAGGCCACCTTCGTCTATACAGCGAGAATCAGCTACTAAAAGACGTTAATTGGGGGCGCGCCAAGAGGTTTCTGCTTGAAAGCTGTTAAGCCCCACGAAAGTGCCGCCGTTGCGCTCGCAGAGAATGCGCATAAAATGCGCAAAGCGAAAACCGGAAGCCTGAAATTGTGTATCTTGGGCGAAGATCACTGGAAAGCCGATGCCGTGGATTCGCACCAGCCGCTCGCCACTCGCATCTTGAACGTTAATGCGGTCTACCTGATTAATCACGCCGGCAATTGAACTGCCATTGAAATCGTCGCCAAAGACATACAGGCTGATTTTTCGATCTGGCTGATAGAAGGTTGAAATCGCAGTCGTAATGCCCCGTTCCGGACTAGAGCGACTGAATGCAGTCCAACTGGCCAGCCGCTTCAGTATGGCTCGGCGTCTTGCGGGCGTGTCGGGAATCCACTGGTCCGCGTATTGACTGAACATATATTGACCCTGGTCATTCATGATCTGTACACCCTTCAGATTCGGGTAAACAGCCAGAGTTTCCTCGACTTTTTGCATGACGAGCGGCCAGGCGAACTCGCGCATGCTGCCGGATGTGTCGATGATAAAAATAACGTAATCGCTATCAACAGGTATGCCGCCAATCAGATGGCTAGCGGCAGTTTTTTGGTATTCTGCCAACAATCTTTGCATTTCTTCTGAAAGAGATTGCCTGGCCAGACTGAGTTGCTCGACGATGCTATCTTGGGTCTTAGAGCTGTTCTGCATAGCGGCATATTGGGACTGCAGTGCGGTCAACTTATTCGCCAAATTGCGCAGTGTTTGCTGTTGTAAATCTCTTTGATCCTCTTGGTGTATTCGGTCTCGGTCCAGCTGTCGTCGTTGGTTTCGAATTGAGTCTAGTTGTATTTCAAGCGCCGTCACCCGCTGTTGAATATGGCTGCTGGTTTGCGCGAATATCATCGGTTCGTACACTTTTGTTAGAACCAGCAATAGTATTAAGGCGCCAAATCCGCAGCTGATGACGTCCAAAAAAGATAGGCTGATGGTCTCTATTTCACGCCGTCCTTTCCCCATTATGGCCAATCCTTGGCTGGGCTGATGAACGACCCGCCGGTTTTTTGAGCCAAAATCCAATAAGAGGGTGTCGCCAAAGGATCGCCTTCCATCGGGAAAAGAATAATATTGATGGGGATGGCGGCAGGCAATTGCATCACCGCAGCGCTGAACAGTTTGGCGCGGTCGGGGCTGCTGATAACGGTTTTGTTAGACAGAGTCTCTCCTTGGGTCGGTAAGCCGTCAACGATGAGAAAAATATTGTCGGGCCGGGGTGAAAGCTGATTAATGAATTCGAATGGCGGGAACAGCGCGGTGCCGCCAGAGGGGACCAGCGCCGACAAATTGGCTAAGGCCAAGTCCACCGCTAATTTGTCAGTGGTTGCGATCCAGCCATTGTCCTTGATTAAGGGTATGAGCTCGGTATTGAACGCCACGAGGGAGAATTCGGCGTCCTGGGGCAAATTCGCAGTAATCCAATTTACTGTGTTGACCGCTCTTCGCCATTTTGGTGCCAGTTTCTTTTGTTCATCTGGCGCCAGGCTCAATCGTATCGCATTGACGATACGCTGGTGTAGCATACTCGCGGATGAGTCGATCAAAATCAGGATACGTTGGCCACCGACATTCAAGCCGGTGAGGTATTGGCGCTGTCCATCGCCGGTCATGGCGCGCAGGTTTGGGCCCGGCTCAGTATCCGTGTCTGGCGTTTCCTGTTTGTTCGTTTTGGTTTGCGCCAACGCTGCGAGCTCAATTTTGAGTGCCTCAACCAATTGAGATTGCCGCTCGGCTGAGTCTGTGGCGTCCTGTAGTCGGGTTTCTATTTCAACAATGGAATGGCTTAGCGCTGCGCTGAACTGTGCGGCAGATGTCGCATTTTCGGCAAGCTGGAGCGTATTTTCCTGCATCGCGAGCAGCTGTTGCTGCTCCGCTTCTAATTGCTTTTGCAACTCTGCGGCGGCTGTCGTTAGCGCGAGATTCGCCCCTTGATTGGTCGCGACTGAGCCATGATTGATGATAACGAAAATCAGGATCACGGCGCCGAAACCACAAGACATAATGTCGAGGAATGACAGGCTGAATACATTGAATTCGCGTCTTCTTGTCATAGTATCGTCGAGGACGCCTAGTCGATGGATATCAATGTGAAGGATTGATGGCCCAGGACTATTTGGTCGCCAGGTTTGACGGGGATCTGGCCCTCGACCAGCTGCTGATTAAGATACACGGCATCAGCGCCGGCCGCTTCAATTGATACTTGGTCGGCGCGACATTGAAGCATGCCGCTGTGTGCAGTCGCAGCTTCTTGTGATAGTGCTGAATCAATGTCGGTGAGCTTCAGGGTTGGGCCAATGGCGAAGGCGTGGTTGTTGAACAACACATGAGTCGCCCGTCGGCGGTTGGGCTGCAGCGGGGTCACGGCGATGACCTCAGCATCAACCTGAGCATCAACCTGAGCCAAGCTGGTGACGTGATGGATCTGTTCATCGGTGCCGAGAATTTCGTCGATGTGGCGGGCGATGCCCTGCCTGACAGCATCGGTGCTGAGCCTCTCGACGGTGACACCGCTCAGCATCGCCAGACTATCCAGCAGTCCGGGAAAGCCCGCGAAGCGATGTGAAATTAACAAGGTGGCCGGTTGGCCGGGCTCGAGTCGAGCATTGACGGCCTGGATGATCGATGGGTAGAGACTGACGCAAGCGGCTACCAGCTGCTCGCCAGAGACGGAGGTCTGGTGGACACCCGTGTCGAATGTCAGGTTGAAGGTGGGCTCGATGAGCTGCTCACGGCTTGTAATCCAGCGGGGTATGGTGTCATACAATTGCTGTTCGCTGGCAGCCAAGTGCAAGGGGTCATAACGTGAATCCTTGATGAATTGGTTGGCGATGGTGTTGGCCCAACGATCCCAGAGTCGATATAAGCCTGTATCCGGCAAGGTTTGTGTCGTCGACTGACGTCGTCCAGCTTGGGTTTGTAAGAGGCTCAAGGTGACTCGGTGGAGGTGAATGTCAAGCAGCAGTAGCGGGTGTGTTTGATGATGTTCGGCAGCGGCCATCAGGGCGGTGTCGACTAGGCCGCGTACCGGTAATCCGGCTTCCCTAGCCATGCCCAGCAATAGGCTGAGTTGCGCGCTGGAGTAGTCCCCCGGGACCGCCAAAATAACCTGGTCGATGTCAGCCTGAACGGCAGTCCAGATTGACGTCAAGTGAGCAAATGCTAAATCCGCATTATGGCGAACCTGGGGATGGTCAGCCGCCAGAGCTTGAGTGTCTAATTGGTGCCAGAATCGCGTGTGCGTCCAGCGTGGCAGCAGTCGTGCCTGTTGCATGGCCTGGGTGCCCAGTAATAGCCGCTGATCATCGATGACCGCGTAACCAGGGCTCTGCAGCACAGGTTGACCATCAATGCTGACATCGATGCCGCTGTCGTTGATTTCTATGAGTCCTATGTTCAAGTTAAGACTCCATTAGCTTTGTAGGTGGCCGATCAATTGATTGTCGCAATAGGCTTCCGCATCCAAGACCAGACGCTCCTGAGCCAACTGCAACTGATGCAAAAGAAACATCACAATAATGCTGATCAACAATGCCACGAAGGTCGAGTTAAAGGCGACGCCAAGACTCTGAGTGACACCGGCAATATTTCCCTGGGCTGCCTGCTGGGCTTGAGCCAGGGCTTGGCCGATACCGCGGACGGTACCGAGAAAGCCGATGGAAGGTATTGCCCAGGCGATGTAACGAATCATAGAGAGTTCTGAATCGAGACGATCAGACTCTGATGCGCAGATAGCGCGGATAGCGGTGGAGACGTCTTGAATATTGCGAGTCGACCGAAACCTGTGCAGTGCCGTGAGCAGTGCTCGAGGTAAAAGAAAGGACTGTTGACGCGCCGACAAGGCCTGAATGGGGCGAGCATATTCGCGGCTGTCTTCTGGCAGAATGCTGGTGCCTTGTTTAATGGGAATTAAATTCAGGCCTAAAACGTCACGTTCCTGGCGGGCGAGATTTGCCTTGTAAGCCATCAATGCGAATGCCCACAGCATCAAGATGAAGCAGGTCTCTTGTTCAAAGTCTCTGATCACAACGTAGCTTGAGCGCTCGGGTACGTAATTAGGATTTGAGTTGATTTCAATCGCCTGCAGCTGCAGGATCTCGCTGGCATTCGGTCTGACAATAGAGACATAGAGGCTATGTATCAGGATCGCGGCGATAATCAACGAAAATAATTGGTAGAGAAATTCAACGGGCAACTGTTTGCGCACAATAATGACCTAAATGTTAGTGGGGAAGTCGACGGCCTTATCGGTATCGACTTCCTGGCTCGGCACAAATGCGTCAAGTGCTCGAATGATAGGACTTGCTGGTCTCGGGTTGTTCGCCCCAGTTTGGTCCGCCCCAGATTCTGGATTAGTTACAGTGGTGTCCGGTGTTCGTCGCTCAAAGGTTAAGGCTGATTCAACCGGTGCGGTTTTGTTCACTGCGGGTAATTCAGTCGCAAATGCGGCTAGTCCCAGCAGTAGCTCTGCGCAGAGTAGCCCTGTCCATCCCAGTCCTGCCCGTAGTAGCCGTCGTTGCATCATTCAACATACCTTGCGATTCGAAACCCGACATCCGGTCGAGGTGACTGGCCAAAGTCACGAAACGTCCAGCGTAACTCGCTGAAGCGTCCATGGGTATAGTTTGAGCCTTTAATAACGTGACGCTCACCACTTATAGGTCCGCTGGGATCGACTAGCACCGCCGTGGGCTCGACCTGGGCGTAATAGTCGTGCATCCATTCTGAGACGTTGCCAGCCATATCAAACAGGCCTGCGGGATTTGCCGGGAAGCTACCCACTGGCGCTGTACCACGAAAATGATCGAGATAGCCGGTCAGAACATCGGCGACCACTGTGTTGGCAGACTCGTCCGCATAGTTAGCTTCAATCGCCACGGGTGGCATAGCATCGCCCCAGGGGAAACGTGTTGGCGTGGGTCCGGCGGCATAACGGCTGGCCCAGATCCATTCAGCTTCGGTGGGTAATCGATAGCCACTATTCATGGGCGTCACCGCCTGCCAACGATTATCGATGAGTTCATAGGCCGAAGCCAAGCCTTGTTGCTGGCTCAGCCAGTTGCAGAAAGCCACAGCGTCGTCCCAGGCAAGGTTTACCACCGGCCGGTCATTGCCGTTTAGCAGCGCTCGGCCGAGCATCCCAGAGTCGTGCAGACGGTCGAATTGCTGGTACTGGGCGTTGGTGACCTCATGGATACCAATATAGTAATGCCGACTGAGTTGTACCTGCTTTTCAATTTCGTTCGCTCGTCGGCCGGGTTCGCGCCGGCTCGCGCCCATGGTAAAGGCGCCAGGCTGAATGAGCTTGAGTACCTGGCCGATGGCGGTGGTCGTGGTCGGTTCCATCGAGGCGAGTTTGGCCTCGGCCTCGGTGAGAAGCTCAATGATGAATTGCTGGGCCTGACCTGGTTGCGGTGTTACGTTGATCTGCTGACTTTGATAGCCGGCCAATTCAATGCCGATGATATGGGGCACGGCGTTGAGTTCGAGGCGCTCGAAAATTTTGCCCCGTGGCTGACCGTCTACCACCAAAGATGCGCCGGCGGGACTCACCTGTAGGCTGACGATGCCCAGCACAGGTGGTAGCGTGAGGTTGAGCTGAGTGTCGCTGGCAGCGTCGATGGTCACAGCGCGCTCTGTGGTTTCATAGCCGGGCTTTGTCAGGCGCAATCCATAAGTTTTTCCGGGTGCCAGGCTCAGCTGGAGTGGAGTCTGACCACGATATTCATCGGCAATCGTGACACTCGCCGCGGAGGGCGTCGACTGGATTGATAACTGACCATCCTGTGCCATGAGGGTGATTTCCGGAAGTATCTGATCCTGTTGAGCCGTGATGTTGACCTCAGCCTGCCAGGACTTGAAACCCGGTCTGGTAACGAGTAGCTGGTGGTTACCTTGCATGACCTCGATGCGGGCTGGCGTAGTAGCGACCTCGATGCCATCGATACTGACGGCGGCGGCCGTGGGTTGGCTGCTGAGGCTCAGTAGTGCCCAGGCGGGTACTAATGTCACCAACAGGTTTTGACTTAGGCCTTGGCCCTCAATGTGAACGTCGGTATCGAATGGCAAGAAACGCGCGGCGCGGACGCTGACGTTATGGTTGCCAGCTTGAATGTCTGTCACCGTCAGAGGCGTCAGGCCAACAGGTTCTTGGTCGAGAAATACCGGCGACCGAGTCTCAGGTAAAGTTGAGACGGTCAGCGTACCGGGCAGTTTGGCCAGCTCAAGGTGGATCGTCTGGTCGGCCAGTTCGCCTACATGAATCATTGATTTGAGTGGCGTGTAGCCCTCAGCGGTCACTGCCACGGTGTAGTCGCCGGCTAACATCAAGTAGCGTTCACCCAGCAGATAGGTAAAGGTGCCGTCGGTGATTTCCAGGTTCGCATCCACGGGGCTGAGATCAAAGCGAACGGCGCGGGCGCTGAAAACAAACAGTGCGACCAGTGTCAGTGCCGCGAATAGCGACAGGATGACAATATGTATTGGTTTCAGGCCTGGCCCGCGGCGGCTGATCACAGCCTCAGCTCGGGAAAATGGCGTGACTTCGATAATCTGGTGGGGATCAAGGCTTGAGGGCATCAGATTTTCTCATCGCAAATCAGGTGAATGGTGACAGGCGCCATCCCGCCACTGAGCGTAAATGCCTGTCTGACGTCTCGGTAGCCTGGTCGCCGGCCAACCACGGTATAGGTGCCGGGCACGAGTGCCAATTCGCGTTTCATGAAGGCACCCAAATGGCTGGTCTGGTAAACCGTGATATCGGTATTGTTATCGGACTGTACGACAACGGGCAATGGAATCCTTGCTTGTGCGATGCGGAGTGAAAGTTCATTGATTTGTCGTTGGAGCAGCGGCCCCTGATTCGCCAGCCCCGCGGCACGGATCAGCGCCTGCCGGGCCTTAGTCAACGCCGGGTCAAGGCGCATGTGCTCGGGCGCCTTGAGATAATACTCAAGGGTCTGGTCCAGTGCCAGACGTTGCCGGGCTTGCTCGAGGCCAGCGCTCGCAGCTAATAGTCCGGGTTCCAGGGCGAGCATCTGTTCAAATTGCAGAACCGCCATTGACCAGGTTTCATGGGCCATCGCTTGCTCTGCCTTTAGGCTTAAGGCGTTGATCTGTTGGCTTCGCTCCAGCAGGCGAACTTGCAGTAGCCCGTCCTGGGGTTCCGTAGCTGCGGGGAATAGGGTTTGAGCTACAGCGAATGCTTGTCGTGCACCTGTCAGGTCGCCCTGTTCAAGTCGAATAAAAGCCCGTGACATGGTCTCGTTAAAGCGCAGTCGGGTCAAAGTATCAGTGGTTCGTATGATGCCTGCTCGCGCCTCCTGAGATGCGTTATCCAGAGTCTGTGCCTGCTGATACAACGCCAGAGCGTCCTGCCACGCCTGTTCGCGCTCCGCAGTCTGAGCCTGGCGTAGCCATGCAAGGACCTGGTCGAGGTTTTCGGCTCTGATCAAATCTGATCGATACTCAGGGTTATCAGGTCGAATAGCGATGAGTGTCGACAGGGCATTTATCGCTAGTTCAGCGTTACCCTGAGTG
>JABMOJ010000144.1 GCA_013204195.1 SAR86 cluster bacterium | reverse complement strand
TTTCATGAAAATCAATCACGACCAGGGGTAGGTGTTTATTTAGCGCCAGAACCCGACTCTGGGTCTCGGGTTGGGTCAGCGCTAGCCAGTCGCGATTTAAATCAAACAGGTAGTGGTTGGTACGACCGCCAGGCCAGGGCTCGTCATGCTCGGCACTGATGCGATCAGGACTGTCCTGCAGGCCAACCGTGGAGTAATAGTGTTGCGTAAAACGTGCGCGGCCATCGGGATTTTGCAGTGGGTCAATAAATACCAGCGAGTTGTCGGCAACCTTCAGGCTGACCGTCTCGTCGTTGGCGGCTAACAGGTGGTAGGCGGTCAACATGGCGGCGTCTGTGCTGCTGATCTCATTGCCGTGAATACCATAGGCTAACCAGATGGAGGCTGGCAAGCGGGCGATGAGCTGGCTGGCGGCGGCTAGATCGGTGATTCGAGGATCGGCCAAGCGTTGCATGTCTGTGGTGATCTCGTGGAGGCGGGCGATAGTCTCAGTGTTGCCGATCACGGCATACACTAATCGCCGACCTTCCCAGGTCTTGCCGTAGTCGATGAGTTTGAGCCGGGCTGGCGCAGCGGCTTGTAGGGCGGTGAAAAACCGTAGCATGTCCTCGTAGCGGCTGATTCGAGCACCAACAGGGTAGCCTAGCACTTGCTCGTAAGTCGGAATGCTCGGGTCGTAGACTGCGCCGGGCCACATCTCAGGTAGCGGATTCTCAGCGCCAAGCACAGGCGCGGCGAACGTTTCTGGAACGCTGGTGAGTAGAAGGACGAGCAGGCATAGAAGATTTCGCATGGTGCTGTGAGCTCAAAGGCGCGAAAGGTCTCGCGCTACATTAGAAGAAAAGGTGGTGTAATATAGCGGTTTCATAGGGCAGGTGCATTACCTGTGGTTGTCGAATCTACTCACGTTGGAAGGCTTTTGTTGTGTTGAAAATATCTGCTAGTACTACCAGTGCTACCCCAAGTCTCTCTCTCTCTCTCGTGGCGCTTGTTAGGGCGCTTGTGATCACCGTGGTGCTCTTTCAAAGCGCGCTGAGCTTGGCCGAATCCGAGTCCGAGTCCCTGGATTCGCAGGCTAATCCTGATGCCTATCAGTGGGACTTCTCAATGATCTATGCCTCATGGGAAGCTTGGGAAGCGGGGATGGCAGAGATGAACGGCAAGGTGAGCGAATACGTCGCGCTCAAAGGAACGCTTGAGCAGGGTCCAGCGGCGGTCCTGAAGGCCTATCGGTTGTCTGATGAAATTGGTCGGTTATCCTATCTAACCTATCGCTACCCCGGTCTGCAGCGAGATATTGATCAGCGTGATCAATCGATCTCAGGGCGTTTTCAGCAGGTCCAAGCGGCGTTTGCCCAGATGGCTACGGCGACGGCCTGGTTCACGCCGGAGTTGCTCTTGATTCCAGAGCAGGAAATGACTCGCTGGATCGACACGACGCCAGCACTGGCACCCTATCGGTATCCGATCCTCGATACCTATCGGCAGAAGGCGCATGTATTGGATGAGACAGGTGAACGCCTGCTGTCTTACTCAGGTCAGTTTAAACGAACCCCCAGTGCGATTTACGAGGCGCTCTCTACCGCCGATATCGAGTTCCCTGAGGTGACGCTGACTACCGGAGAAACGCTGCGAATGACCAGTGGTGCCTATCGCCGGACGTTAGAGACCGCGCGCCAGCAGACTGACCGCCAGGCCGCTTTTGAGGCCCACTATGGAACCTACGCGGCGACAAAAAATACCTATGCGGCGATTTATAACAGCATCCTTCAACGAGACTGGTATGACGCCAGATCGCGAGACTATCCCAGCACCTTAGCAAGCTCCCTGGACAGTGATGCCGTGCCCCTGGAAGTCTATACCAATTTGGTGCAAGCGGTACGAGCCGGCACGGAGCCTCTGCAACGCTATCAAACACTGCGCAAAAAAATTCTGAAACTGGATGAGTATCATCTATATGACGAGGCGCTGCCATTGCTTGATACGGCAGTTGACTATCCTTATGCGCAGGCCCGAGAAATGGTGGTCGACTCGGTACGGCCCTTGGGGACAGCCTATCAGGCGCAACTCAAAGATTTTCTCAATAGCCGTGCAGTCGACGTATATGAAAGCGCTGGCAAGCGATCGGGGGCCTATGTGGCCGGTGTCTACGGCGTCGGGCCCTATATGCTGCTGAACTATAATGACACGTTGGATGCGGTGTTTACCTTGGCTCATGAGTCAGGCCACGCGATGCACACCAACTTGTCATATGCCAATCAACCCTATGCTACCGCCAGCTATACCATCTTTGTCGCGGAAGTGGCCTCAACCACCAATGAACGATTTCTGTTGGAAAAGCTGCTCAATGAATCCGATGATCCCGCAGAGCGCTTTCTGCTGTTGCAGAAAGCCATCGAAAACATAGCAGGGACTTTTTACGCGCAGGTGTCCTTTGCCGACTATGAATTACAGGCGCACCAACGCGCGGAACAAGGTGAGCCCATCACCGCCGAGGTCTTAACCGAAATCTACCGAGATATTTCACGGGCTTATCAGTCGAAGGAGATCACAGAAGATGCCTTATATGACAACCTCTGGGCGAGGATTCCGCACTTTTATAACTCGCCTTATTATGTCTATAAGTATGCCACCTGCTTTGCTTCCTCGGCGGCGCTATACAATGCCATGACCACCGGCACAGAAGCCGAGCAAGCCGCCGCTAAGGACCGTTATTTGACTCTGCTGCGCAGCGGCGGTGACGACTTGCCCATGGCGCAGCTGAAGAAGGCGGGTGTTGATTTGTCGAAGCCCGAGGCAATTCAGGCGGTGATTCAGCAGATGGATGATCTCGTTTCGCGGCTCGAGGCGGAGGCAGTAAAACTCGGGCTGCTATCTGCGGTCATGTAACGCCGATGGCTAAAAGTAATAACTCAGCTGCGCGTAGACCGAATCGGGGCTGGTGCCATACTCCGCAGCCAGATAGCCAGGTTCAAAGGGTGTGGCCTGGTTGGCTACCGGTGGTTTGCCGCTAAAGTGGTAGTAACCTAAGCCCAGGTAAAGATTGTCTAACACATTGTGAGTGACGCTGATGGACCAGAAACTCGATTTATCCTTCAGGTTAACAATAGCCTGAAGGCCAAGGGTGGTTAGGGGGGTAGCTTGGAAGTTGAGGCTGGGTATCAGGTAGTGTTGGCCTAGCAGAAACACACCACCCACTTGATAGGCTGAGGTTTGAGCGGTGCTGAGGTAGTGCCTGCTGGCAGCCGCACCCGCACCATTGTAGTGATATTCAACCATGCCGAACATTGATTCACTGAAGGCGTAGTCAATGCCGGTTGAGGTTCGCCAGTAGTGGCGATCACCATTGACCACGGCAGTTTCGAGCCAGAAGCCCAAGCTGCCCAAGGCCGACTGCATTCCTGCACCGAACAATGTCTGATTGGCGTAGCGCATGGCGGCAAACTCCAGATCAGTGCCCGCCAGATTGGTTTTGCCATGGATAAAAGCTGCCGAAGAATCTCGGTGACCGTCTTTGCCAAAAATAAAGCCCATATCAAGTTCACCCAACTGACCTAAGGGTTGTTGGTAACGTATGGCATCGACGCCAACACGGTACTCGGTATTTAGCGCAGTGACATTGTAAGGCAGGAATACGTCGGTAGGGTTGATGATCCGTGCGGAACCGAAAGTGATCGCTTGTCGACCAATCGTTAGATCTCCCTGGTCGAACTGTAGTTGAATATTCAGGCGATCGAGGTTTTGTAAGACGGGCCGCCGAGCGTCGTCAATTAACAAGGGGTCGATATCCGTCAGTCGATAATTCGCCGGTGGCTCGATTTGCAAACTCCCAGGCCCCGCTAATTGATTGCTAAACACTGGACTCGCTTCGTAGTGCAGTTCCCAGGCGTAACTTGTTGAGCCTGTGGATGTGCTGCCACCTTGCCAGATCAAACGCAGGCTGCTTTGGGATTGCCAGGTTTGATCCGCGTGCAACAGGGCATTGTCGATGCCTTGTTGGCTGATGACATAAGACTTTAGGTAACCGCGCAAGTTACTGTCGGCCATGAGTGATGAGCTTGGCGTGAGGCAGCAGATGGCTAGGATCAGGCAGGTTGACAGTCGTTGATGATGCATCGTCTAGCGGCGCTCATCGCGGACTACGGCACCATCTTCCATGTGAATTAAACGGCTGGCGCGAGACATGATTTTTTCATCGTGAGTTGAAAACACAAAAGTCATATTGTGAGTTTCGTTCAGCTCCTTCATCACATCCAGCAATGCGATACCGGTTTTTGAATCGAGGTTGGCAGTGGGTTCGTCGGCGAGAATAATGTCTGGGTGTGATGCCATGGCTCTGGCCACGGCAACCCGTTGCTGTTGACCACCGGATAGCTGGTTCGGCCGGCGTGATCCGAGATCGTTCAGGCCGACCAGTTCAAGCATCTCCTGGACTCGCTGGCGCCGAACTGGGCCAGCGATGCCCTGCAGCAACATAATATACTCGATGTTTTCTTCTGCCGATAATACGGGTATCAGATTGTAAGCTTGGAACACGAAACCGATATGGTCCCGTCGAAAATCTGAAATTTGTGCGCCTGACATGTTAGCAATGTTGGTGCCCGACAATTCAACGGCTCCACTGGTAGGATTGTCGAGACCGCCTACCAGATGTAGCAGTGTCGATTTCCCCGAGCCTGAGGGGCCGATAATCGCGGTGAATTCACCGGGTTCGATGGTGATTGATACCCGCTCGACCGCCTTGACCTGAGTTTCACCCTCACCGAAATATCGACAGACCTCCATCGTCTTGATTACAGCATTCGTCATCGGCTTTATAAGCTCCTGTGCAAGGCGTCAGTGGGAATAATATTGGCCGCAAACCGTGCTGGGTAGAGCGCAGCAGTCAGAACCAACAAAATTACGTATGCCGGGAAGTTTGTGAACTGGTGCCAGGCCAGAACAGTGGGGATGTTATTGTTCATCGCAATGCCGGATATCTCCATCTCTCCCAGTGGAATACCGTTAGTCGCGTACCATTCGCCGAGTAGAGCTCCCACCGACATGCCAAAGAAACAGCTCAGCAGGGCCAGCAACAGTGCCTCGACCATGATGAGACGAAACAGATCAAATGGCCGAGTGCCGATAGCTTTAGCGACCCCGAATTCGTAGATACGCTCGTAGATAGACATAAACATCGAGTTGATCACACCTAATGAGGCCAGCAAGAACAATATAGCGCCGACGATGAGTGACGAGTAATTGCTCATCTCCAGCATGGCGGCGATATCTTTGTTCAAGGCTCTCCAACCTACTGCTTCAGTTGTGCCGTCGGTTAAGGACGACAGCAGCCCTGTGGGATCAAGATCAGCACTGCTAACGTCATGAAACAGAATAGCGATCTCGTGGCTACCCTGGCTAATGCCGAGAATTTGTCTAGCCTGTGAGATATGGATAAAGACGATGTTTGAGTCCAGTTCCCTTACGCCAAACTTAAATATGCCAGCCACTCGAAACAACGCTTGGGAAAGCTCCCCAGTGTTGGCTTCGGCTTGAGTAATCACAACGCGGTCACCTAATTTTATTTCGAGCAGTTCCGCCATGGGCTCGCCAATCAGTATGTCGTTGGTATCCTGTAAATAATGACCTAAGGTGATTGCGGCTGCGAGTTTGCTTAAGTGCCGTTCCTGATCAGCATCGACGC
>JABMOJ010000143.1 GCA_013204195.1 SAR86 cluster bacterium | reverse complement strand
GAGTCATATTGGCCATGTCGAAGGAACGGATCTGATAGATGCCCTCGACCACCTCATACAGACCGTGATGCTGGACGTTGAGCTGAGCCTGGCGCCAGAGTGATGGGTTCACCGTGTCTGGCGCTTCCGCATTTAAAAAGCCACTGGTTTCCAGGTTATAGGCGGGTAGCTTGTAGCGATCATGGGCGATGGTCATGGGACTTAATGTTGCGATAAATCCACGGCTGGCATCGTCGAAGCTCTGGCGGTTGGTGAAGTCCAACTGCGAGTACACCGCCTGATTGGCGCGGCTGGTGAAGTTGCTGGCGGGCTTCGCCTGTTTAAGGTCTTCCGGCAGTGGTGCGTAGGTCATTATGACGACGTCCTGTTTGAGTTTTACCCAGCATAGCGACTTCTTGCTAAACAGCAAATCAGCATAGGATGAGAAATTGGGCCCGAGGTGCTACCGTGCACCTTGGGAATAAAATGAGAAAACCTTTGCCGTGTTGTACCTGACCTTGCTGGCCGAAACCTTTGCGGTGACGGGTCCGATCTTTATCCTCGTATTATTGGGTTTGGTGCTCAAGCGCCTGGGCTTTATCGACGATCAATTTGTCACGATGTCCTCGCGGTTGGTGTTTTCTCTGTGTTTGCCCGTGTTGTTGTTTACGACGATCACTGGTGTCGACCTGGCCAATACTCCGGCTTTTGCGCTGTTGAGTTTCAGTGCGGTGGGCGCTGGTTTAACCTTTGTCATCAGTTGGCTGGCGGCGATCACACTGGTGCAACCCAAGGTTGACCGCGGCGTATTCGTGCAGGCGAGTTTTCGCAGTAATCTGGGGGTTGTCGGTCTGGCGCTATGCGCGAATGCTTATGGCACGCAAGGGCTGGTGCTGGCGTCGCTACTGATGGCGGTGATGACCGTCATCTACAATATTTTGAGCGTAGTGGTGTTGAGTTACTACAATGTCGCTCGAGCAATTTCTTGGCGCGGTGTGATGGTAGATATCGCCACGAATCCACTTATTGTCGCCATTGTTTTGGCGTTGTTGGTGGGTAGCCTGCGGCTGCCGATTCCGGTGGTGCTAGAGCGTACCGGGGCTTATTTGGGGAGCCTGGCGTTACCATTGGCGCTGCTGGGAACAGGGGCGAGCATGAACCTCAAGGCGTTGCGCCATTCATCTTCAGTGACGTTGCTGTGTATTGCGCTAAAGACCATGATTCTGCCAGCGCTGATTACCTGGCTGGCCTGGCTGCTAGGCTATCGAGATCTCTCATTGGGCGTGCTGTTCTTGTTGTTTATGAGTCCAACGGCGACCGCGAGCTTTATCATGGTCAAATCCATGGGCGGGAATGACGCGCTCGCCGCAAATCTGATCATGACAACGACGTTGGTGTCGCTGCTGACAGCGAGTCTCGGTCTGTTTTTGCTGCGAGTACTGGCGCTGGCCTGATCTGGCGGCCGTCGCTATCGAGCATTGTCGATTTAATCCCGACGAATTGTATGGTTGAACTTGATAGGCGTTCAGGGGAGACTTGCACAGGCTAATTCAATGATTTGAACAATGACTCGCGGAGTAGACAATGACAGTAAAAGTAGGCGATAAAGTACCAAGCGCTACCATGAAGATGATGGGCGAGAAAGGTCCTCAGGACATTTCCACGGCCGACTTGTTTGGCGGTAAAAAAGTCGTGCTGTTTGCGGTGCCAGGGGCATTCACGCCAACCTGCAGCGCGGCGCACTTGCCGGGTTTCGTGGTTAATGCGGACAAGATCAAAGCCAAGGGTGTCGATGCGATTGTCTGCGTGTCGGTGAATGATGCTTTTGTGATGGATGCTTGGTCGAAAGATAAAAATGCTGAAGAGATCATGATGGTCGGCGACGGTAATGGTGACTTCACTGAAGCCATGGGCTTGGTGCTGGATGGTTCTGGTTTTGGTCTCGGCAAGCGATCACAGCGTTACGCGATGATTGTTGAAGACGGCGTCATTACGACGTTGAATGTCGAAACCGGCCCGGCTTTTGAGCTTAGCTCTGCAGAGAAAATCCTCGAGGCGCTATAAGCCTGAGTGCAACGGGCAACCCCTGACTCGTGTCGAGCTCAGGGTAGGCTCGTCAGGCATGACCCTAATAGGGTGAATGTTATTAGCCGGCGCCTGCCGGCAACAGCTACAATGCCCGGGTTGCAATAGCAGGCGGGCATTTTTTTTGGAGTTGTTAATTGAACCTTGGGTTCTTTGGACCCTGCTCGCGGCCGTGATGCAGTCGGTGCGCACTGCGGGCCAAAAAATGTTGGTGGCAGACATCTCGGCAGTGTCGGCGACCCTAGTTCGTTATCTGTTCGGCTTACCCTTCGCACTATTGTATCTTGCCTGGCTACTCAGTCGGCGTGATTGGCAAATACCCCAACTCAATCTGGATTTTCTGATCTGTGGCCTGCTGGCAGGTGTGTTGCAGATTATCGCAACGGTATTACTGATTCAGTTGTTTACCCTGCGAAATTTTGCCGTGGGTAGCACCTTCGTTCGAACTGAGATTGTGTTGACGGCCTTGATCGGTTTCTGGTGGTTTGCCGAGGAGGTCTCGCCGCGGGGTTGGTTCGCAATCTTGGTGTGTGTGGGCGGGCTGGTGATGATCAGCCTGGCAAAGACCGGCCTGATAAACAGTCTGTGGAACCGGTCAGCGGTGTATGGTTTGGGCGCCGGCCTGAGCTTCGCGCTGACATCCCTGCTCCTACGCAGAGCGAGTTTGTCTTTGAATCTGGATGACCCAATGTTCAGCGCGGCCGTTACTCTGGTGTATATGGTCGTTTTGCAAACGGTGATAACGCTAGTGTGGGTCGGTTGGCGACAGCCCCGAGAGTTCAAGATCATCGGGGTCAAGTGGCGACCTAGCCTGTTTGTTGGTGCGACTGCGGTTGCCGGGTCGATCGGTTGGTTTACCGCGATGACGCTCGAATTGGCGGCCTATGTAAAGACGCTGGGGCAGATCGAGTTTCTGATTAGTTTGCTGATTGCGGTGTATCTCTTCAAAGAGCGCCCATCTGGGCTGGAGTTACTGGGCATGTTACTGATTGTCGGTGGTGCTGTAGGCATACTGCTGGCCTGAAGCGAGTTGATGGCTCAAGGCAGCGACGCTCATCCCACCTGCCAGTTTTCGTCATGGCCGGCGACTCGCTCGAATATCCATGTTGAGTGGGTGTTCGAGCACATCGGCTAAGCATCGCCTTGAAGCGATTGAGTCGGCGTCAGGTAGGACCTAGGTTGGCGAGCTCGCAATGATAGCCCCCTGCCAGACACCGATTATAGTCCGCAAGAATGGTCGAATTTTGCTGATGCCATCAATGCTGCTGCGAATATTCTCTAAACGGACTGCAATCTGGGTTGGTTTGATATTTAGCGAATAGCGTGCATGCCGCTTAAATCATCCGTCTTCAGGCTGTCTATCGTCGAGCCGTTCATCGGAGTCGGCATACCTTTGGTGTGATCAAGTGCCCATTGAGTGCCTCAGATCAACCTTTAGTCGCGACTTGTATTCTATATTTCGTGAGTTCGTGTTCTCGGTTCAGCTTCGCTCGGCCAGTTGCTGTGGTGTGATTTTTGGGCCGCTGGCGGTTCAATTCATTTATGTGACAGTTTTGTAGCGGCCCTTGTTTTTAGCGCTTGATAGGGGGGTGTAATACCTGTTGTTTCTTTGGGTTTCAGCTAAACAAGGGTTGTACGCATGAGTAGTTGTACAGATGAATAATTGTACAGATGAATGATTGCACAGATGAAAAGTTGCACAGATGATTGTTGAAGACACAAATAAAAAAGGAACATAAAAACTTGCAGCAGGAGCATGCCTTGGGGACTAACGACGGTACTAGGCAGCACAAATAAAGCAAAAAAATACGAGGAAATACTCATGCCATGGAAGGCGTCTAAGTGTTATCGATTACTATCAATGACTCTACTTTACCTCTCTTTCGGATCGACAACTGCCAATGCTGCTGTCGAAATTCATGAAGTGCAGGTACTTAATGATGCCAGTGATGAGCCATGAGTGAGACGACATGGAAGTCGAGTCAATAGCCGCAAGTACAAGTCGGATAATTTGCCTAGTGGCGAGCGCCCAAGCATAAATTCGTTTTGTGCTGAACCGATTGCCGGTCACCGCGCTGAGCGACAGTGGGGCTATAGTGTGCGCCCTGTCAGTTCTGGGTCGACGTCTCGTACGGTCACTACTAGCATCCGTGCCGAGCGCCGACGTCACTGTTTTTGAATGGGCCTCTGTGTCTGTCCTAGCGAAATTGTTCTACCAGTTTCGCGAGTTCGTCCAAGCGAGTGAGCACCTCAGCCGGCGTGCCCTGGGGGAGGCCAATGATCAATTCTGTAAATCCCTGGTTGATTCTGTCCGCCAACTGTTCCGGGTCGGCGGGTGCGCCAAATAAGGCAAGGGTGACTGACTCAACGGGTCTGTCGCGTTTATCGCAGGCGGCCTGTAGGTTTTCCATACCACCATGACCGGCGTCGCCAATGGGCATCCAGCCGTCACAATATTCAGCGACCCGATCGAACACCCATTTTGAGTTGGCGCCCATCCACACTGGCGGACCACCGACTTGAAGGGGTTTCGGCCAGGACCATATAGGATCGAAGTCAACAAAATCACCGTGATATTCCGCTTCGTCCTGGGTCCAGATAGCTTTCATCGCCAGAATTTTCTCGCGAACAATTTTCCAGCGATGCTGGTAACTAGCGCCGTGGTTCGCCATTTCTTCGACGTTCCAGCCGGCGCCGATGCCGAGGACAAACCGACCACCGGATATGACGTCGAGAGACGCACATTCTTTGGCTAAAATAATAGGGTCCCGTTCGATCACAAGGCAAATGCCAGTGCCCAGTTTGATTCGGGTTGTCACTGCCGCCGCCGCGGCCAGTGCGGTAAAAGGATCATGGGTGCGCCAGTACCATTCAGGTAAGGGTATTCCGCCTGGAAAGGGTGTGGTGCGTGCCACCGGTATATGCGTGTGCTCCGGGAAAAACAGAGAATCTAATCCGCGCTCTTCCACCGCACGGGCAAGCTCAATGGGTTGGAGTGTTTGGTCTGTGGGAAAAATTTGTACGCCAAAATTTGCCATTTTGATGATCCTTCGACAGGTTGGCGACTATACTACGCTGGTTTTCCTGATGCGCCAATGGCGCTGAATAAGCTCGATTTAGGGGCGTCACGAGCGATCTGTGGCTCCTCAATAGCGCTGGTAAAGCATAGGTTCGGCGTGCTTTGGGTTAGAACACGTTACTTTGCAGGGCGGCGAGGATATCTGGGTCCTGCAATTTTAACTTTTGTTTCAGGCGCTCCCGCGCGCGAAAGATGATTCGATCGAAATGAGATGTGGTCAGGACCAATGCTGCACACATGGCCGGTTTAGTTTCATTGTGGATATAGGCCCGGCGCAATATTTCTCGGTCGCGCTTGATTCGCAATGTGTCGATTTGCTCGTGAAGCAAGCGTCGCTGTTCTGCGCCGAGGAAGTGCTGCTCGGTATCCATGGAATCTGGATGTTCTTCTAGAGGCTCAAATAAAGCGGGCTGGTTTCCTGGCCGTCGCAGCCAACTAAAGTAGGAAAACTTAGCGGTTTGATACACGAATCGATCGAGAAATTGGGGTTGCTCGATACCTTTGCTGCGCAGTCGCAGTAACACCGTCAGCAGTGCGTCGTGAGCGATATCTTCGGCGTGGCTGGGATCAAAGATGTAGCGCGCCAAGTGGCGTTTCACGCCAGTATAGTAGCGCTGAAAAAACACGGCTTCCATGGGGCGGTCGCCACGTTTGATGTGAGTGACGAGAGCCAAAGGTGAAATCGCGGTGTTGATCACGCTAGAAAATGCTGGTTGCGCTCGAGTGACAGGATCGACTGCGAGATTGATGATAGTAGGAAGCAAAAAATTGACCTTTGAACACTAAAAACTGACTGATTGAGGTGGTGCTTATTTAGTCAGGGCTGACGTTGAACAACAATGGGTTAAAGGTTTAGGTTTCGGCATGTCGGCCTAAACCTTTGGCTATTTTTTGCCAATGTTAGCGGTTCCCCGTGTTGTTCATTGATCTGTTGCAGTCTGCCGGCTTGAAGTTCCGGCTAAGCTGGTGATTTTTACGCGTCTTCTGCGGCTGTCAGTGAGCAAAGCGAGAAGCAGTTGGGGGCATCAGTGAGAGT
>JABMOJ010000142.1 GCA_013204195.1 SAR86 cluster bacterium | reverse complement strand
GGTTGGGCCTGCATTCGTTGGCCAAAGGAATACGGCGGTCGCGGCGCTAATGCGATGGAACAGGTTATCCTCAGCCAAGAAGAGGCCAAAGTGAAAGCCCCGAACACCGGGTTTTTCAGCATCGGCCAGGGCATGGCCGCACCAACCATGATGACTTGGGCCAGCGAAGATCAGAAGAAGCAGTATTTACCCAAGCTCGCCAGCGGCGAAAATATTTGGTGTCAATTGTTCAGCGAACCTGCCGGCGGCTCTGACCTGGCGGCCCTGCGCACCCGCGGCGTTCGAGATGGCGACGAATGGGTCGTTAATGGTCAGAAAATCTGGACCTCGGGGGCACAATATTCCGACTTCGGGATTTTGGTACTGCGGACCGATCCGAACGTCGCCAAGCACCAGGGCTTGAGTTATTTCTTCCTCGACATGAAGTCGCCTGGGGGCGAGATTAAGCCGATCAAACAGATCTCTGGGGCGTCAGGCTTCAACGAGGTTTACTTCACCGATGTTCGTATTCCTGATGCGCAAAGACTCGGCGAGGTGGGTCAAGGCTGGCAGGTGGCGTTGACAACACTCATGAACGAGCGGGCTTCAATTGGCGGTGGTGGTGGTGGCGCGGGTTTCGAGCAGATTATGAAACTCGCGCAGCGACTCAATATTGATGACAAACCTGCCATCGAAGACAAGCAGGTCCGCGCCAATCTGGCAAACTGGTATGTCCGTCAAGCGGGATTAAAATATACCGGCTATCGGTCAATGACCGCTCTGTCTCGAGGTGAGATTCCCGGGCCGGAAAATTCCATTGGCAAACTCGTGGGTGCGCCGCTGACCCAGGATCTGGCCTCCTTCGCCATCGACTTAATGGATCAAGCCGGCATACTCTGGAGCCCTGAAAGCGCCGAGCTGGAAAATATTTTCCAGTCCGCTTATATGAGCATTCCAGGCTTACGTATTGCAGGTGGTACCGATGAGATCATGGCCAACATTATCGCCGAGCGCGTTCTGGGCCTGCCTCAGGATGTACGCGTAGATAAAGGCATACCCTTTTCGGAAGTGCCGACCGGCAACTAGGAAAAAAAGGTCAATAAAAAAGGGGCGAAAGCCCCTTTTTTATTGACACGATCAAACTACCGACAAGATCCCACCTTGCAAAAGGTCTTGACTATGTTGATCGCTATCACTGTCCCGTGAATTTCGCAGGGCGCTTCTCGAGAAACGCTTTAATGCCCTCGACATTATCCGCTGAGGCCCCCGCCTGCGTCTGCAACTCAGTCTCCAGCTGCAACTGCTGACTGAAGCTGTTCTCCTGAGAGTCCCAATAGGCACGGCGAATCAGGCCCAGCGAGAAGGGTCCGTTCGCAAACTTCTCGGCGATCTGCATGGCTTCTCCCATGACATCGGCATCTTCAACCAGACGGTTGATCAAGCCCCATTCAAGGGCTTTTTCAGCGGGTAACCGCTCCGCCATCATGGACAACTCTGTGGCCCGGCGCCAACCGACAATACGGGGTAACAGCCAAGTCGCGCCACCATCAGGAATCAAACCCACGTTGGCGAATGCCTGCAAGAAATAGGCGCTCTTCGCCATCACGACCATATCCGCCATGATCGCGAAGCTCATCCCGACGCCGACGGCCGGACCATTAACCGCCGAGACAAAAGGAAATGGCAGGCGCCGTAATTTATTCATCACCGAGGCATAGTGGGTTTCGAGAATGTGGCCTACCGGCGGCAAACTACCGGCCTCACCCCGGGCCGCCAGGTTTGCACCGGCGCAAAACGCCCGGCCTTCACCAGTCATGATCAAACATCTGGCGCCACTATCGGGATGGGCTACCTCGCTGATCGCGGCAGACAATTCCTCCACCATGATCTTCGATAAGGCGTTGAGGACATCCGGTGCATTGAGGGTAATTACCGCCACTTTGTTCTCGATCGAGACTTTGACGTATTGATAGTTCAAGGGCTTGCTCCTGGCTATATTAAAGGCAATATACTTCATTAAAAACAACATACTACGTTTGCATATTGGTACTGTCGACTGCTAAGTCGCGGCCTTGGTCGGCGGTCCCGCACGGGTATAGCGCGTGCCCGGCGGGTCGATCGCCCAGTCTGGCGCTTGCGACCATTGGTCACCATAAACCAGTTCCGCCATGGGGCGACGGCGCACGGGACCGTGCTTGCCCGCGGGCTTCCCCAGAGTTACTGTGGCCGCGATAAAGACCTCCGGCGGTATATCCAGCAACGCCTTGAGTTCAGCCTCGACCTGATGATGAAACCCGGTAATGACGCCGCCATAACCAATCGCACGAGCCGCCAGCAATAAAT